>CAYZJK010000059.1:0-1690 GCA_964479125.1 uncultured Candidatus Saccharibacteria bacterium | reverse complement strand
CTAACCATCTCTTAGGTAGTACGATACAGGTAATGAAGCGACCATTTGCCGTATTTGACATTGATGGAACTTTAGCTAGATGGAGTCTATATATCTCTATTGTCGACCATCTTATCGACAATCATATGTTGACTGGCGAAGCCTACGAACGAACCAGGGAGATGTATAACGAATGGCGCAAACGCTCGAACGAAGGCTCTTTTGCGGCTTATGAAGTGGCGATCGTCGAAGCCTGGGACCAACTCCAGTCCGAAATAACCTACACCGATTTTATAGTGGCCGCTCAGGCTGTATTTAGAGCTCAAAGAGACCATAACTACACCTACACGAGAAAGCTAATCCAAGAGCTTAAACAACAAAACTATTTTCTTATTGCTCTATCTGGATCACATCAAGAAATTATCGATCAAATAGCCGACTACCACGGCTTCGACCTCGGCATCGGTTCAACCTACTTCACAAAAGATGACTTTTTCACAGGAGATGCAGTTGTGCCAGGCCTAGACAAAGGCACCACCTTAAAGCAGATTATAGAAGAGTATGACTTAGACCTAGATAAAAGCATTGCAGTTGGCGATACAGCCGGAGATATTGCTATGCTCGAACTAGTCTCACAACCTATAGCTTTTAATCCAGAAAAAACTCTGCGCGATAAGGCCATAAAAGAGCAGTGGCAGATTATTATCGAAAGAAAGAACTGCACATACTCACTAATTCCATCAAGCGAAGGGTACAATCTGGAGATATAACCATGACTATCGATCATATGCCTATCAGACCCAAAAAAATGATACGACGAGTTACGGCTGTGAATCGATATTATAAGCTAGAAAAGCAATTACTTGATAAATCTCAAGCTGAAAGACTAACCAATGTAAGAGAATCTTTCAATCCTGGTAAAAGTGTATTTCATAATACAGCAGCTGGCTGGATGCTTGCCGAGGCAGCCCTGATTAATACTGACCTCGATAGAGAGGGTCGGCTAATGTTGCTTGACGGAGCTAGGCAAGACTGGGAAACAGCTCTTGATATCGAATCCTCTAAAGAAACTAATAAAGAGCTTCATTCAATATGCTTGCTAAGCAATAACGAAATTAAAATTGCTAGCACTCTTGCAGCCGCCGACATGTTTGAAGATATCATAAAGGGCGACCTAGATAGAAAGACTAGGGAAGAGTACTACGAAAAACTACTATACCTAGGCGTAAAAGCAGCGGAAGGTTACGAATACTACGACGAAGAACACTATCCCGTCAGCAGGTTCCCAGGTCGCGACATTTGCTATATTGGCACCGCTCACGAAATGAATGCTCTACTTACTATCGCAAGACTTCAATCGCCCTCTCTAGTCTGTGCACCATCTATTCAACGAGCAGACTCTGGGGCGCATTTCCCAAGACAAACTCACGACCTTCAAGTTTTAAATACAAAGTGGGGAGACATTAGAAATACCCTTGGCATTGAAGTTAAAACCACGCCGCGTAAAGAACATTTTAAACGCTATGACGCTGTACTTATCGGAGGGACACTACATCTTCACCCCGACCACCTGAGAGACCCTAGCTACCTTACAGAGCTACTAGTAAAAGATTATAAAGGCTTAACCAGTGACGAGGAGAAGACTAACCTAAGTGCTATCACCAACAATGTCGTTCACTCAATTCGTCACGGCTTTAGAGGCACACAGCAG
>CAYZJK010000058.1:0-2080 GCA_964479125.1 uncultured Candidatus Saccharibacteria bacterium | reverse complement strand
CCTGAACTAGCCACTTCGGTTGTAGCTGCTATTAAAAAGCAATCTGATATCGCTATCGGCAACATTGTTGGTTCGAATATATTTAATGTCTTCTTCGTACTTGGAATCACTAGCACTATTACTCCCCTACCAGTCTCAGACGCACTGAATATAGATATCATGGTATCGATCATCGCCACCACACTACTCTTCATGTTTATGTTCACGAGCGGCAAGCGTAACCTAGTGCGCTGGGAAGGCATTCTGTTCGTCTTACTTTACGCCGCTTATCTCGTCTACCTAATTATGCGTGGCTAAGCAGTTTTCAGCGTAAGCTCAGGACTGCCTTGATATAATTAATACATGGACATACTCCAACCTCTCGTAGATTTATTTAACGCAATCATCAGCTTATTAGACCAGCTGCTCACTTTTCTAGAGCAGCTCCTCTCACCTATTACAGACTTGATTGAAAGATGGAATAATCTAACTGGTGGCGGCGAAGAATAGCCGATCTAAACTCACACTAAAAAAGACGCAAGTTAGTTTTGCGTCTTTTTTATCTATACCCCTACTAGCTAGATCGTTAGTGGTGAGCCAGGGTTTAGCTGCATACTATCAATGCCAGACATTAAAGAGGCAAACGATACAAAACCAAACAGTACGTAAAGAATGATCAATCCAACCACTGTCCAGTAAATAGTTTTAGCCCATTTGACATCTCTTTCTGTAGAAAGCATCTCCCTGCCGTTAACGTCAGTCTTGCGTGACAGACTCATAATTAAATCAACAAAATTCCAAATCGAGAGAACAATTAGAGATATACCAAAGATAATCATAGATAGCGAAAGCAGCATAGCTGAACCGCCACCAAAGCCACTCATAGCCGATACGAACACTGATCCTATCAGCAGCACGATTGAAGCTATAAACCAAATCACACGAATGAGGCCGTCTTTATGGCCAGTATAGATTCTGGTGATACCATAAGGTACAAAGATAGCCAGTAGAACCGCCACGAGATAGCTACGATCACTCGGTTCACGTTCTTCAACAGGAGTTACGTTGTTATCAAAACGAGGTGGAGGTGTCGGGATAGCTGCAGTATTATCATTGTCGGTCGCTGTAGATGCGTCTAAGTCAGAATCCTTTCGGTCGTTATCTAGCTCTGTCTCTGGATTTGATTCGTTCTTTATGTCGTCTTTGTTCATAGGCCTTAGTATATCATGTAAGCATAAACGTCACTCGCTAGGAGTGACGTTTATATTATTTTCGCTTATTCTTATCTGCCCTCTGTACGCTCTTCTTGCCAGCTAGGTCCTCTTTCATACCCAGCTTAGCTAGCCTCTCAGAGCGCTCCTTGACCACCTTAGCTCGCTTTGCCTTAGCTTCGGCATCTTCATGAGGCCCTCGCTTAGCAAAATTAGATCCGAGCCTAGACCGATTGTAGGCAAAAGATAAATCCTTAATAGACTCTGGCACTTGAGCTGCGCGCTGTTTTTGCTCCGCTCGCTGCAAAAGCTCCTGTCGGATTTGATCGCCAGTACTGATCTTAACGTCAGACTTGAGCTTCTCACCGCCAAGAGCAGCCTCAAGGATAGCTTGAGCCTTTAGGTTCTTATCTTCAGCTTTCTCATCAGACTGACGCATAAAGTTTACTGCCCCGATCTAGTGATCGTGCTCGTGCTCCTCTGCTTCGTCAGCTTCAGCCTTAGTAGCATGAACTGTACCATGTGGGTGATGCGCTGGAGCGTAGATTGAGTACACCTTTAGTGGAGTGTCACCTGTGTTGGTAATGTTATGCCACTTACCAGTTGGTACGAAGATAGCATCATCATGTTCAACGTTTTGCTCGAAGTCTAGATTGTCGGCTGAGTCACCCATCTGAACTAGACCAATACCTGCTTCTACTCGCAAGAACTGATCAGTGTCGTGATGAACCTCAAGTCCAATTTCACTGCCTGGCTCAATAGACATTAAAGTAGTCTGCAAGAATGATCCAGTCCATAGCGCAGTCCGGAAGTTTTCATTATCTACAGTTTCGTGTTCGATATTTACTACATAAGGCTTAGGGCCTTGATCCTTCATATATCCTCCTTCT
>CAYZJK010000057.1:0-2109 GCA_964479125.1 uncultured Candidatus Saccharibacteria bacterium | reverse complement strand
GTATGAACGCTCAAGAAATACGCCAGTCTTATTTAGAATTTTTTAAGTCACGAGGTCACACGGTTATTAAGCGTGCTCCATTAATTCCTCATGACGATCCAACAACTCTATTTACGGGATCAGGAATGCAACCGCTCTTACCGTATCTATTAGGTAAGCCTCATCCGAAAGGAACCCTCCTGACAGATAGTCAAACCTGTCTGAGGGCTCAGGATATTGATGATGTAGGTGACAATCGTCACACCACCTTCTTTGAAATGCTTGGCAACTGGAGTATGGGCGAATATTTCAAAGAGCAACAAATTGAATGGTTCTTTGAATTCTTAACTGAAACTGTTGGTCTTGATCCTAATAAGATTTACGTATCTTGTTTTATAGGTGACGAGAAGAATAACATTCCACGCGATGATGAAGCGGCGGCAATCTGGCAGCGTCTATTTAAAGAAAAAGGCATTGAAGCTAAAGTTGTTGAGTTAGATACAGCTGAAAATGGCGATAAGTTAGGCATGCAGGGCGGACGAATCTTTTTCTATAACGATAAGGAAAACTGGTGGAGCCGTGGAGGTGGTATTGATACTACCCCTATTGGTGATCCGTGTGGTCCAGACAGCGAAGTTTTCTACGATTTCGGAATGGAAAATCACGACTCATCTTTCGGTCAGCCTCATCCAGCTAGTGATAGTGGTCGATTCATGGAAATCGGCAATCAAGTGTTTATGCAGTATCGCCGTCTTGAGGATGGTTCATTTGAAGCGCTTGAGCAGAAAAATGTGGACTTCGGTGGTGGGTTAGAGCGAATCGCCGCTGCTAAGGTTGGTAGTCCTGACGTGTTTAAAGTTAGCCTACTTTCTCCAATCATTGAAAAGATTGAAGAACTTAGTGATAAGTCTTATGAGTCAAACACTGGCCGCATGCGCGTTATTGCTGATCATATCCGTGCGTCTGTCTTCTTGGCGACAGATGGCGTAACTCCATCTAATAAGGAGCAAGGCTATGTAATGAGGCGCCTGCTGCGACGAGCGATTCGGTTCGCTTTTGACTTAGGTGTCGAGCAGACTTTCATGGAAGAGTTAGTTGGAGTGGTGGCAGATATCTACCAGGAAGATTACCCTGAGGTGGCTGAGAACCGAGAAAATATTATTGCTGTTCTTACTAGAGAGGAAAAAGCTTTTAGGCAGACTATTCGTAAGGGTCTTAAGCACTTCGAGCGATTTGCTAAAGACGGCCTAACTGGTGAGGAGTTATTTACTCTTTATGACACCTACGGTTTCCCAGTTGAACTATCAATTGAGGAGGTCTTCAAGCAAGATATTCCAGTGTCAGAAAACTGGCGTGATGAGTTTAATAAGAAAATGGAAGAGCAGAGGCGACGTAGTCAGACTGCCGCTAAGGGTGTCTTTAAGGGTGGCCTAGAGGGACACAGTCCGCAGCATCTTAAGTATCACACAGCTACGCACTTAATGTATGCAGCGCTAAGGCAGGTGTTAGGCGGCGATGTTACGCAGCACGGCTCAAATATTACTGAAGAGCGACTGCGCTTCGACTTTAATTATCCCGAGAAGGTATCTCGTGACCTTCTTGACCAGGTTGAGCGTATTGTGAATTCATGGATCGAGCGCGATCTGCCAGTCAGCTTCAAGGAGTACGACACTGAACAGGCGTTTGAAATGGGTGCGATTGGCGCATTTGGCGATAAATATGGCGACAAGGTTAAGGTTTACCAAATAGGTGAAGGTGATGACCGTGTTAGCTTTGAGATCTGTGGTGGTCCACATGTAGAGCGTACTGGTGTTCTAGGCGAAGATGGTAAGAAGTTTGTTATTACTAAAGAAGAGTCCTCATCTTCAGGTATTAGGCGAGTCAAAGCTGTACTTAAGTAGGAAATAGCTAAGCAGTCATAGCCAATTAAACACCCCACCTGAATCTAGGCGGGGTGTTTGGTTTACGGCGCGAATTCTCATCTGTTGGTTCCGGTATTTATAGCGTTAAAGGGACGTTTACGGTATACTTATAGTACTTATGGTATTTGATAAAATACGCCAGAAAGCCAACGAGGCGATTGATAGCAACTACATCGTGGCTATTGATATTGGTACAGAATTTGTAAAA
>CAYZJK010000056.1:0-2480 GCA_964479125.1 uncultured Candidatus Saccharibacteria bacterium | reverse complement strand
TCCTGGAACGTAAATGGCATTAGGGCCGTCTTAAAAAAAGGCACCTTCCAAAAGTTTATGGAAGAGCATCAGCCAGACATTCTCTGCCTGCAAGAAGTAAAAGCTAAAGAAGAGCAAGCTGAGCTTGACCTACCTGGATATCACACCTATTGGAACAGTGCTGCTAAAGCTGGCTATAGTGGCACAGCTATTATCACTAAACAAAAACCACTCAACGTCTGGTATGACTTTCCAGAAGATATTATCGAACAGTATGACGTTACCGGTGACCTGTATGGCGACGCCAACAAAGAGGGTAGGGTAATAGCAGCCGAATACGACGACTTTATTGTTGCTACTGTCTATACCCCGAACTCAAAAGGTGATTTAAGCCGGTTGGAGCTCAGGCACAAGCATTGGGATAAAGCCTGGCTAGAATATATGAAGCGCCTCCAGCAATTTAAGCCGGTTCTTTTTAGCGGCGACCTAAATGTAGCTCACACTGAAGAAGATTTAGCTCGGCCAAAAGACAATCGCGGCAAGCATGGTTTTACAGATGAAGAGCGAGAAGGTTTCTCTAACTTCCTTAAAGCTGGCTTTATCGATACCTTTAGAATATTCACCCAAGGTAATGGACACTACAGCTGGTGGACACACTGGGCGAAAGCTCGGGAGAGAAATGTTGGCTGGCGGATAGACTACTGGTTAGCATCTAAAGACCTCCACGACAGGATCGAAGACGCCAAGATTCATCCTGACGTTATGGGAAGTGATCATTGCCCAGTAAGCGTGACCATAAAGTAGTTGCACTAACCATCTCTTAGGTAGTACGATACAGGTAATGAAGCGACCATTTGCCGTATTCGACATTGATGGAACTTTAGCTAGGTGGAGCCTTTATATCTCTGTTGTCGACCACCTAATCGACAACCATATGTTAACTGGTGAAGCCTATGAGCGAACCAGGGAAATGTATAACGAATGGCGCAGACGCTCGCACGAGGGCTCGTTTGCAGCCTACGAAATTGCCATCGTAGAAGCCTGGGATCAACTCCAGTCTGAAATCACTTACACCGACTTTATGGTGGCCGCTAAGGCTGTCTTTAGAGCGCAAAGAGACCACAACTACATCTACACTCGAAAACTCATCCAGGACCTTAAGCAGCAGGACTACTTCCTAATTGCCTTATCTGGCTCTCATCAAGAAATTATTGACCAAATAGCTGAATACCACGGCTTCGACCTGGGCGTTGGCACCACTTACTTTACTAAGGACGATATGTTTACAGGTGATGCAGTCGTACCAGGATTAGATAAAGGTACCGCCTTAAAACAAATAGTCGAAGAATATAACTTAGACTTTAATAACAGCATCGCCGTTGGCGACACGGCAGGGGATATCGCCATGCTCGAACTAGTCTCTAGACCAATCGCGTTCAACCCTGAAAAGACACTACGAGACAAAGCAATTGAAGAGCAGTGGCAGATCGTCACAGAAAGAAAGAACTGCACCTACTCGCTCATTCCGTCAAACGAAGGGTATAAACTGGAGATTTAAAATGACTACACTAGGACACCGACCAAAGCTCGTCTCGGAAAAGAAAAAACGCGGTCAAGCGGTGCGCCTATATCATAGTCTCGAAAAGCAACTCTTAGATCAGTCGCAAGCAGATAAACTAACGCAAGTTCGTCGCTCTTTCGAGCCAGGCAACAGCATATACCATAATGCTGCCGCCGGCTGGATGCTAGCCGAGTCGGCTCTTATCCACACCGACCTAGAAACCGAAGCTAGACTAACCCTACTTGAAGAGGCGAGGCAGGATTGGCAAAACGCCTTAGAGATTGAAAGCTCCAAGCTATCTAACCAAGAAATGCATCAGCTACATCTACTTAGCCCTAACGAGATAAGGATTAATACAGCCTTGGCCGCCTCTGATGTATTTAGCGACATCATTAAAGGCGACCTTAAGAAAGAAACCAGACAAGAATACTACGAAGGCCTGCTTTATCTAGGAGCTAAAGCAGCCGAAGGCTACGAACACTACGAAGACAGAGTATTAATACCTAATCAAAATAGTGGACCCGACCTTCAGTTCGTCGGCATTGCTCATGAAATGAACGCCATGCTGATTCTCGCTAGATTAAAGTCACCCTCACTTGTATGCACGCCAGCACTAATGCGAGCTGACTCTGGTGTTAACTACCCTAGAAAAACACATGACCTACAAGTCTTAAATACTAAGTGGGGGACAATAAGAGACACTCTAGGCGTCGAAGTAAAGACAACCGCCAGACAGGAGCATTTTGATCGATACGACGCGGTACTCATTGGTGGGTCTCTCCACCTACACCCGGACAGACTCAGAGATCCAATCTTCCTAGCCGAACTGTTAGTTAAAGACTATAAAGAGATCACTACTGAAAAAGAGCAGCAAACTCTAAACAATATCACCAACAATGTCGTTCACTCAATTCGTCACGGCTTTAGAGGCACACAGCAG
>CAYZJK010000055.1:0-2601 GCA_964479125.1 uncultured Candidatus Saccharibacteria bacterium | reverse complement strand
CGCCATTTACAGCTTACACATATGATGTTATAGTTATGTAGTTTGCTACGACCGTAGCAAACTCCTACTAGGGAAGGAATCGCAGTGAAGCGTATTGTCGCCACTATTATCGCAGCATTAACAATACTGTTCGCAGCCCAAGGCGTGGCCTCAGCTACCGTCCTGACGGAAGCTGAACAGAGCCAGCTGTCAGCACATTCTAGCAGCTCTCTGTTCGGCCCTTGGCAGACAACCACTCGAGACCTCAACACAGGACTCTCCATCGCTCTTTGCAGTGACGGATCAATGGATATAGCTGGCCTAGCTAGCGAACCTGGTGTCTACGGCGTATCGCTTAACATCTTCGGTGATATTCATCCGGTGATGACAGCACGTCCGTTCCAGACAGGAGAGATGGTAAACGTTAAATCGTACACTAATCTGCCCGCACTGCCGGGTCTGCCAACTACTCTGGCAGCCAGCAAAGCTCCGATCGGTCAGTACGACGACTCAGTACGAGCAAAGTTCTCGCAAACAGTCTTTATGACCGTTCCCGCCCATGGATGCCACTTCCAGAAGGTGTCATTCTAAACCTAAAGGTGCACATAACGTGCACCTTATTTCTTTTCCGAAACTATATCTTACCGTCGTGGTACTGAAATCTTTCTGTCGCTTCGAGATACATTAGCTATTTGATCACGGGCTGCGACAGGCGCTGGTGCAGTAGGAGGCACCGGAGCAGGAGTTGCAACAGGATTGGTAACCGGTGTCGGCGCTACTGTTGGAACTGGAGTAGCGACTTGCGGCGCTGCAGTTACCGGAACTGGCGCAACCACTGATGTAGCTGGCGCCGGGGTAGAGGCAGGAGTTAGACTTTCACCAATATTTGTGATCGGGTTAATCACAGTATCTTGCTTTGGCGGCAGGGGCTGACTAACAGCTGGAGCTGCAGACCTCTTGGTACTTGGTCGTTGCTTAGTCGTCACAGAAGACACCCCTGTAATGACTGGTGGTGTCTCTGACTGAGTGGTTGAAGATAGGGTTTGAGTAACTGGCGCTGATGTTTGCACTGGAGTAGGACTTGGTGTAATCACAGGGGCTGAACCTAGCGATGGAGCAGGTGTTGCTTGCTGATTATTAATATTCTCTGGGTCATCCTTAAATGTAAGATCAATCGGAGCAGGTGCAGCATTAATACTAGCTAGTGACTTCTCTAACTCATCAATAGCCGACACATCAAGACCATCATCCTCCTGATTCGGTGCAGGTGTAGACACAGCCTCAGAGTTGCTGTCAGTAGTATTATCCACTTCAGGATTAGCAGAACTCAAAACAGGCGCTGGCTGAGAAACCTCCTGAGCGAGTGACATAGTATTAGCTGGCTCAGTAGAAGCGGACTCGAATCCTTCATCTATTCTAGTGATGATAGCAGCTGGAGTGGGTGAAGGCGTTTCAGTCTCCTCTGGCACAGCAATAATCTCCTCAGCAGCCTCCTCCTCGATAACAGGAGGCTCAAAATAATATCTCTCTGAATTCTTCTCATCAACATAAATAACAACCGGAGTCTTCTTCTCTTTAATCGAATCCACATCGCCATACATCTTCGATCGCCACATCAAAACCTCGCTCTCGTACTGACCAGCTCCATCCTTACTAGCAGCTGGAATAGCTTTAAGCTTAAAGAAGATATACTTACTGTAAAGCAATTTTTGGATAAATGACTTTTTATCTATCACTTCAGACCCATCCACGACCACTGGTATAGCCCTACCCTTAGCAGTTAGAGCTTTAATCTTCTGAGAGCGCTGATAAGAAACATACTGTCTATAACCGGCAAAACCTAATATACCTAAACCAACTAAGAGAGGGGTCCAAGCTAAGACAGACAGTGGACTCCCTTTTCTCGCCATAGCTTCGTTAGGATTAGACGGATTATAGTAAACTGTCACTTCATCGTCACGCGAAGGCCGCTCGCCAACATAATCCTCTCTCAGTGTATAGATCTGATCATTCAACTTAAAAACCACGGTGGCTGTATATTGCGCCCTACCCGACACGGCTTCATTCTGACTAACCGTACTAACGACCGCACCAATTCTCTCCCAGGTAAAAGGAACTGCAGTATTTATTAAAGTAACCGCTGACGGAATCATCAACATAAGACCAAATACAACTAAACTAATAAAATGAGCAGGTCTAAAGATAAAAGGCCGAATAGACCCACCAGCTGGACGCAAACTAACTAGCATATTCTTGATGTTTGTTTGTATCTTTTTAAGCATTTTTATTTTCCGTTAAGATATATCTATCTTAACATAAGCAACTTTAAGAATGAAAAAACCGCGTAAGATATCTACGCGGTTAAACCTCCTTACAGGTAGTCTTTTCGAGTTTGGTCAAGCTTCTGAAAGATACGCTCTGCTAGCGACTCAGGCAGGTGAATCAGCAGACGGCCGTCATCTACGGAGGCAGTATAAGTATCCATTCGATGATACTCATACATCAAGAAGAGTGGCTGACCATTAAGGGCAGGGTAACTATCTTTAGCAGCCAGCTGGACCATACCCCAAAGCAAGTTGCCATTCGTCGCCTCGTAAGAAATTCCGCGTCGGCCAACTTGAT
>CAYZJK010000054.1:0-2604 GCA_964479125.1 uncultured Candidatus Saccharibacteria bacterium | reverse complement strand
AAAAATCGTATTCAGGGGTGAATACGACCTTGATACCTTTGCTCGACTCGTATAATAGATCAGTACGTGAAGTAAGGAGTTCTTACATAGGCTACCTTATAGAGATTCGGCTATAATTGTTGTATAATAACTATCAACCATGGGAGCTATAGATAACGGTGGCGCACAAGCCATTAAAGGGTTTAATTATCAAAAATCTGTGATAGCTTTAATTGCAGTGCTCCATTATCTTGACAAGGAACAGCTCGATATCTATGTAGAGTCTGAGGACGATATCGTTGTCAAATCCAGCATGCAAATACTTTGCTAGCATTAAAAATATGTGAAATAATAAATGCAAACAAGGAGATTTATGGAGAGACCATCGACTATCGGATATATTAATGCTGGAGGTCGAGGCACTCGACTTAACGGACTATTCACCCCAGACCCTCAAACTGGCATTGCAAAAGCGTTATTGGAAATTGGTAATCCTTCTATACGGCTAGTGGATCATCACATTTCTAATTTCCGTTTTCAAAATATTAATGAGGTGACAGTTGCCGTGGGTGATCAAGTCGAGGCCTATGAGTACCTAAAAGACTCATATAGTGATGACAAGCTCCTCCATGTAACAAAAAGTAAAGATCAAATAGGCACGGGCGGCGACCTCATATCATATGCTCGCACACTACGTGGCGACAGGGATATAATCATTCAAAACGTAGACACCATACTTAATATCGACCTAGATGCATTGTCTAATGATTTTAGAGTTGCCGCAAAGATGGGTGCCGTAGCGTGCATAGCATTGACTACTAATAGAGGAGTGCCTAACGAGGGTGCATTTGCCGTCAGCGCTAACAGTATGGTTATGTTTTCTGACGAATTTTCTAATGAGCCGACACCTGACACACTCGACCCTGTGCACTATCGCGCAAGCAGTACCGGTGCCGTAGCCATAACAGCACACTTCTTGCGTAGTCAAAAGTGGGATAAAAGTCACGGTCAGAATTCATTATATAAAGATTTGTTACATGACGCATGGAGTCAAGGCAAACTTTCCGCCTATAACAATAGAGATGGATTCTTTAGAGATGTCGGTACGGTTGACTCATGGCTAATGTCGCAGGATGATCCACTCATTCAAGGGAATTTGCGATACAATAAGTAAATAGACATCAAACAAGTGCGAGGGATTACCACATGAGTATATCGGAGTGGAAAGAAGTAAGAAGAGAGCAGGTGTACAAAAAATACTCCAGGGCCATCGATAGGGTAGATTTTCTTATGCCTGATGGCTCCGAGGTCGACTTCTATATAAAAGCGGAGGCTCCGGCTGCGGCAATTTTTGCACTAACAGACGACAACGAGGTAATCCTCGCAAGGCAGTTTCGGCCAGGACCCAAGAGAATACTCGATGAACTTCCTGGTGGTTACATAGAACCTGGTGAAAGTGCAATCGAGTCAATTAAGCGTGAATTCCTAGAAGAAACCGGATACGAGGGTGACTTTAAAGAAATTGGAACGTGCCTTGATGACGCCTACTCAACAATGGAGAGGCACTGTTTTGTAGCGACAAACTGTCGGAAAGTGGGCAATCCTCAAAACACCAGCACGGAACAAACCGAGCTTATACTTAAGCCCCTTGATGAGTTCCGCAAGCAATTACGAACAGGCCAGATGACAGATGTGGAAGTTGCGTATCTAGCCCTTGATTACTTAGGGAAATTATAGTATCATAATCTCACTGTGAAACATGGAGCGCTCAATCACGAACAGGCCAGGTTCTATAGAGACCAGGGATATTACCGGCTTACTGACGCGTTTACTACAGAAGAGTCAAGTGAGATACGCCAGTTTATCGAAAATGAAGCAGATAAACAAGCGAGAGATGTAGACCCCCTAAATCCCAATAAAAAACTGTATGGTCTATACGACCGAGATCCAGAGATGATGAGAAAAGTCATCGGCAATAAAGCACTGATAAGTGCTCTTGTGTCTCTCCTTGGGCCAAATATCGTATTTGTTAAAAACCGCCACAACCACGCAACAGTAAATAATAAGCAGGGGGAGCCTGCAGAGGGAATGCACAGAGATATCCTCCAGCCATCAAGAGGACTCTTGACAGCCGCTGTTTACCTTCAGGACTCTACTGTAGGCAACGGAGCAACAAGGGTTGTCCCAGGATCGCACAACCTTCCCTACGTAGGCGTTCCTCAGAAAAATGGTGGCGGCACATGGATGTCTGAGCACGAAGAGTATGCTGGCCTAGAAGACCAGGCGGTACCTGTACCTATGAAAGAGGGCGATGTGCTACTCTTTAACGGCACACTGTTTCACGGAGTAGGATACAATGAGTCAGGACAAACACGCATCAGTATGACCCTGGGATTTCGCAGTGCAGATGAGCTGAGCGCTCATCCTGATAGCTCTCGTGAGGTACTTGTTGCAGGAGAGTATATTTATCGAGGCAACGACCGATAGTAATCCAGCCCTAGGACTTAATGAAATATACACTGGGCATAAAGTGAAGTGAGTAACAACCTAAATATTTTTTCTTCCTAAAATAGCGTTTTCATTAACAGAGTAAAAAGTTCTATCCTCATCCATGTACCCCTGCCA
>CAYZJK010000053.1:0-2727 GCA_964479125.1 uncultured Candidatus Saccharibacteria bacterium | reverse complement strand
ATGCCATAAAAGATAACTTGCAATAAAAACCTATCCAAGAAGCAGTTAAAACCCCTCGAATTTTTCGAGGGGTTTGGGTTGATGAACGTGCTACCGGGGCGGCATCACATAGGTGCGGTAAGCCTGGAGCTTTGTAGTCCACAGGTAGGTGATACCCATGAAGCAGGCAAAAACTTCCTGCTCGCCGTACTCCGTCATCATCTTGACGACATAGGTTTCACCAAGGCCATCGTGCAACACTTCTTCAACACCGAGAAAAGTGCCTTCCCTGGAGACAACTTTATTGTCATTATTCCAAACGAAGATGTGAGCACCCTTTTCCATGACATAGAGGTCATCGACGGTGAGGGGGAGGGCAGTTTCCATAACCTTGTGATAGCGCTCGGGCTCATGGTCGTAGCCAACTGAGGCAAAGCTGTAGTTGGGACCAAGTGCAGCTTCGAGCTTGCTGTCGTTCATTTTAGACACTTCCTCTCATGTAGAGTGGAGATACTCCTATCGGCTGATAAGAGTATCAGGACTTTAACATAAAAGCTATAAAAAGTCAATAGCAAATAGAGGGGCTATTCGAAGTCAGTCCATGATTGCCAACTGCGGCCACTAGCTCAACAATCGTAAAGCCTGGTTCTAATTCAAATAATTAACGTTTGACTAATGCAAACTAACACCACCCTTAGCGCTAGACCCAATCGCTCTAACATCGGTGCTATAATTAAAAGACTATGTTTTTAGCTATTAATGAACTTCGTAAAGAAAAGACACGTTTTGTACTAATTATTTTTGTTATTGTCCTTGTCAGCTACTTAACCTTCTTCTTAACTAGCTTGGCCTACGGTCTTGCCACCAGCTACACTCAGGGCATCGATAAGTGGGACGCGAGGGCTATTGTACTGAGTGAAAACTCTAACAACACTATTGAGCGCTCTTTAATATTTGGCGATACCCTAAGTGACTTATCTTCAGATAATACAGCCCACCTAGGCGTCAGTGCCGGTACAATTGAACAAGAAGGAACAGAAGACGTCTCCATCTTTGGTATTGAGTGGGGTGAATTTTTAGAACCTAATATTACTGAAGGTAAGAGCCCAGAGAAGAACAACGAAGTAATCGTTAGCGATGAACTGCAAGCCCTTGGCATAGAAGTGGGGGATAAGCTAACCTTTAAGGGATCTGAAGAAGAACTTAAAGTAACTGGCTTTACCGATCAAGCAACTTTTCAAACCTCGCCAATTATTTATGTTGATATCGTGAAGTGGCGTGATATCGCAAGTGAACTTTCTGGCATGACCGGCATGCGAGATGACACAACCGTTAGCGCGCTAGTTGTCCGTGGAGAAGGGGACTTAGATAAATACAACACTGATGAAACTACAGCTACTCTAATTGAAGACTTTAAATTTGGCCTACCTGGCTACCAGGCTCAAGTTCTAACTTTTAGCCTCATGATTGGATTCTTAATAGCCATCGCTTCATTTGTCCTGGCGGTCTTTATGTATATCCTAACTCTTCAGAAGAAGAGTATCTTTGGAGTACTTAAAGCAGAAGGCGTGCCTAATGGCTACGTATCCTTATCTGTCATGACACAAATCATTATCTTGTCACTAATCGGTTTATCAATTGGCCTGATTCTAACTATCATCAGCGGCGCACTGCTCGGCTCAGTCGTACCGTTTTTAATTAACCCTTGGTTCTTTATCGGTATTATCATGCTATTCATCCTCTGTGCTGCAATAGGTGGCATCGCTTCAGTCCGAGCAGTAACTAAGATTGATCCAGTGGAGGCAATAGAATAATGGCAAAAACATTACTTGAACTTAAAAACGTCACTAAGACCTTTACTAGAAATAACGAAACAACCTACGCCCTTAAGAAAACTAACTTCTCCATTAAAGAAGGGGAGTTTGTAGCACTCATTGGACCATCTGGGTCTGGAAAGAGTACTTTTCTAACCATCGCCGGAGGTTTACAAAACCCGAGTGAGGGTAGCGTTACAATAGCTGACACTGACATTACTGAACTTTCCCTCAAAGAACTCTCAGCTGTTCGCCTAAAAAGCGTTGGCTTTATCTTGCAGGCTTCTAACTTAGTGCCTTTTCTATCTGTCGAGCAGCAGCTTGAATTCGTCGACAAGATAGTTAAGCGCGAGACAGATAAAGAAGCCTTAGAGGAACTCCTAGTAGCGCTAGGTATCGCCAAACTAAGGCAAAAGTATCCTGGTGATCTATCTGGTGGAGAAAGGCAACGAGCGACTATCGCTAAGGTACTTTACGGCACATCTGATTTAATCCTAGCCGACGAACCAACTGCCAGCCTCGATACCACCAAAGCGTTTGAAGTAGTTAAGCTACTAGCTAAAGAAACTCACGAACGAAACAAGGCTACTATTATGGTGACTCATGACGAACGTCTAATTGAATTTTGTGATGCCGTATATGAAATGCGAGACGGGGTTATTACAAAACGTAAGCATAAAAAAGTAAAGTAAGCAAAAACATACTCTCTCATCTGTTAGCATAAGCGTTTTACAAAAATTTAAATGTAAAACTTAGTCTTTTTGATGGTATAATTAAGTTCTATATATAAACCTCGCAGTGGAGTGCGAGAAAGGGAGAGTAGGCTAACCATGAAGAAAGAGTCCGGGCGACCGATTTTACTTAAAGGCAAAAGAGTATTTGCTAGCGCAGCTATTGCTACGCTATTAGTGCAACCACTATATATTCCACTAAG
>CAYZJK010000052.1:0-2854 GCA_964479125.1 uncultured Candidatus Saccharibacteria bacterium | reverse complement strand
GTGGTTGCCGGCGTTTCTAGTATCAGTACTCCTGATGAGTCATCGATCTCCCATCGATTGCTTGAGGTGCTTCGCGGAGTGTCGGTATCTATAAGTGACTGGTCGTGAAAGGTTCTGGTGATTGCTATGTCGGCTTCTATGCTGTCTAGCGCTGTTTGAACCTCCACGACCTGAGTGCCAGTTCTAGCGTAGGTGTTTCCAGCTGACGCCATGTGCATTAAAAGTGGCACAAGAGCAAGCATAATTAGCGAAGATAGTGTTATCGCTACAACCAGCTCAGAGATTGTCAGGCCTGATTGGATTTTTTTATTTGGCATAGGTGGCAAATGAAATCTCATCTTCGGTGTCTCCGTGTACATACGTAACTGTTGATATGACTACTGGCAGTGATTCGCACCCGCGAGAGAACTGAGCTGTTACTTCTTGGGATATGCTTGAAAAACCATTCTCCGGCGTTGGCTGCTTATTGTCAGAGTCATCGTTTAGTAGCGTTACAACTTCAGAGTCTGATGTGCATTCAAGATCTAGGTCGGTTTTGAATTTGTTTAGGTTAGACTTTGCAATAGAGCTGGCTATAGCTGTTCTTTTTAGGCTTTCTTGGCCAGATGAGATAAATCCGTAAGTCATAGCGAGCATTGAAACGAAAGAGACTACGAGAGTTATTGAGACGATTACCTCAACTAGCGTGAACCCAGACTTTTTATTCATACTTGTATGTAATTGTAGCATATTGCCATAAGCACAGGTAAATATCACTTATTGCGACAGTTTTGCAGTACTGATATAGTCATATGGATGACAGAACTTATTTCTCAGTTGAAAAAGCATGGCCTAAGAGTCACTAAGCCTCGTAAGGTTGTTTTTGAGCTGCTGCGACATACGTCTCATCCTCTGAGTCTCGGAGAGATTAGTAAGAGGTGTGCAGATATTGACCGTTCTAGTGTATATAGAGTGGTAGATACTTATATAGACATTGGTGTGGTGAAGGTAGTGAACATAGGTTGGAAGAAGCTTTACGAGTTGACCGACTTATTTCATCCTCACCATCATCACTTCAGGTGTGAAAAGTGTGAAAGGCTGATGCCAATTGCAGATGATGATCTTGAGGCGGCTATTGAGTCAATCTCAAGAAGGTATGGCTTTAAACCTTCCACACACCATTTTGAAATAGAGGGTGTTTGTGATAACTGTCAACCTTAGGTTCAACCTATGACTAAGACTCTGTGATTTATAGCTAGACTTAAAATAAAAAGAAGCATAATTACGATTTTTCATAAACCTATGCTTCTTGTGTTTAGGTTTGATTGTTGCAACGTATATTGATGTTGATAAGAATATGACTCCCATAACGTAAGGTAGAAGTATAATTGCTTCTAGTAAAATATTCATAAACTTATGATAGCACTCTACTTGGCTAGCTCTTCGTGTATCAATTTGCGGACTTGGATTGTGTTCTTGGTTTGCATAAGAGTATCACGCAGTTCAGCCGCCCCGTTAAACTCGCGAACGTAAATCTTAAAGAAGCGCTTAAGCGGATCAAATTTTCTTGGAACCTTGTCTTGATACTTGTCATGCAGGTCTAGCTGTAGGAGTAGTAATCCGAGCAAATCATGCTTAGTTGGGGTAGGGTCGTCCTTACTAAATGCGTAAGGGTTATGAAATATGCCACGACCGATCATGATGCCATCAAGTCCTGGGTTTTTGTTGTAAAGCTCCATGCCGTGAGCGTAGTCTCTTATATCGCCATTAACCGTTAGGGTGGTCTGTGGTGCGATTTCATCCCTAAGAGCGATAATCTCTGGAATAAGTTCATGGTGAGCTTCTACCTTGCTCATCTCGCGCTTGGTGCGAAGGTGGATGGTTAGGTTAACTACGTCATGCTTCAAAATGAAGGTAAGCCAATCTTTCCATTCGTCTAACCTGCTAAAACCAAGTCTGGTTTTAACGCTGACAGGTAGGCCACTTTTTTTGGCGGCGGCAATCATCTCAGCGGCGAGTTCAGGGGTTTTAATCATACCTGCTCCACCGCCAGACTTTACGGCGCTAGCATCAGGACAGCCCATATTAAGATCGATGCCATGGTAGCCTAGCTCGGCGCAGTGCTTGCTGAGTTTTGCCATCGCTTCAGGAATGCTTCCCCAGAGTTGAGCAATGATTGGGTATTCATCATCTTCTTTAATAAGTCTTGAGCCAATTGCCTTGTCACCTGCTGCGACCCAGCCGGTGGCGTTAGTGAACTCGGTAAACCAAACGTCAGGTGCAGCTGCCTTATCGATAACTGTCCTAAAGACTACGTCAGTCACAGCCTCCATTGGGGCAAGAATAAAGAATGGGCGTGGCAGTTCACTCCATGAAAATGTTTTTTGTGTAGTTGTTGGTTTGCTTGTCATCTCCCAATTCACACCACAATGTGTGCTGTAGATTGGGAGATGTAACAGAAACGGTTACATCTCGGCTTGCTAAAACCACTTATGAGAACCCCACTTGTCGGGGTTGCCCATTCCTGCGTCGCGCATGGCATTTCGTGCCTGCTGACCCCAGGATCCAGCAATTTTGGCTGCCTTTTCGGTCAGGTTACGCTGATGCGAGTTTGCAGTGCCGCGACGAACTGCGTCAAAGGCCTGCTGGTATTCCGGATCGTTAGCCATGGCTAACTCACCTCGTTCGGTGTCGGGGCTATAAAGCCGGATGGATGAGATTAAATAACCTCATGTTTCTGTTACTTGCAAGATAGGACTACTGAGTATTTTTCTCACCTATCCGATGTATTACTATAAGATAAATTGGCACTTAGGTCAATTATCTAACTGAGACTTAGATGTTGCCAGATAAGAGGTCTTCCTCGAACTGAGCC
>CAYZJK010000051.1:0-2965 GCA_964479125.1 uncultured Candidatus Saccharibacteria bacterium | reverse complement strand
TATTAGTATTAAATATATATAGTCTCGTCCCCTATTCCACTTAAGGAGTGGTTATTGTGTTGAGTGAGATGTACCGCGACAACTCTGCGGCAATGGCGAAGTTGAAGGATCTTGTAGTTGCTCAAGATGAGCTTCATCGCTTCTATCATGGCATTGATCATGTTGAGTCTGACCGGACGCGCTACCGCGCTTCATATGAGGAAGGGTTGGCAGCAGCCCAGAAACTAGTAGCTCAGCTTGAAGAGCGTGAAATTGATAAGCAGACTTTTAGGTCAGCTGTTGAGGAGTGTTCAGGTAAGCTTGGTTGGATGAGCGGTATTTTTTGCCGCATGTGTCTTCGCTTTAACGGTAAGGTTGAAGTAGTTGAGATGGATGATTATCAGGTGTATGTCTTCGGATGTTTGGCTGATAAGGTGTCTCAGACTATGCATATTAACGAGTCTTACTGTGCGAGTGTTGATCAAATCAGCATCGAAGAGTTGCTTGATAAGGCTGAGAGGTTTCACAACTGTGTCTATGTCAGGTTCTGCTCTGATAAAGAGTTCATGAACGAGCCTGAGGCTAATGTTAGGCCACCTCGTGCAGTTTTGCGTACGCAGCTTAGTCTTTTTATCGAGCGTGAGGCGTATGAAAACCTTTGTAAGAAGGAGCGAATTAATTTTGTTAGTTTCATTAAGTCCGTCTCCGGAATTTTCGTTGTAATGGCTCCTAAGGAGCGCCCTCGAATCGTCAGGTCGGCCGTGACCGGAAAGTATCGTGTAGTGAAGACCTAGTTCTTTACTGTCCGCCACCCCACATTCATATGTGGGGTTTTTACTTTTCCCTCAATTTGACTATTAAGCAATATAAGTATTAAATAAGGAAAGTCTTCGGTGGTTCTAGTAGAAAGGGTTCATCATGAAGACTGTACGTATAAAGATTGATACCCTGCAGCACCCACAAATGCGCCAGGAGATGATCACACTTAAAGACTTAAGTACTTGCCATAAGGAAGGTACTTTTCTAGCGGTGTCAGATCAGTCTATTAGTGAGGCGTATGAGGTTGCTCGAGATGTAGCTAGGGAAGTAGAAGTGCTCTCGCCTATCCTAAAAACCAAGCCAGAAGATAGGTATGACTGGGAGGAGATGCTCGTTCTAGATTTGTCGCATGAAGTTGCGCAGCTAGATAGACTCGAGCATATGTTTCTAAACTTCCTATTAAGACTGCCTCGGGTTGCATCAGCTATACCAGAGCTGTCTCGCGCCGAGATCCGTTTGGTTGGCCGCATCGTTGAGCGGTCATTTCAGGTACTGCAACTTAATGGTTGTGTCGTTAAGAGAGCTGAGGGCGACTACCTAATTATCGGTCGCAAGACTGATACTATGGAAAAGAAGCATGAGGTTGGTCCTATTTCTCTCATCATTAAAGAGGATGCAGAGAATGAGGTGTCTTGTCGCCTTCCGTACTGGCCTCATCTCATTAGCTCGTTAGGAGGAGTAGTTGTTGTCGTCAAATTCTGACCCCGTTAGAAAGGAGTCTACGTACAATCCGCATCATTAGGTGCGGATTTTTAATATCGCAAAAAAGAAAGACCCCGTACAACAAATGTACGGGGTGATGGACAGAGGACTACCAGCGGCTGACAACAATGTGGCCATGTACGTCACAAAGAGCGTCGTTCATGTCGTTCTCCAGGAGGTGATCCAGGACTCGACCATCAATGAAGAGGCCGATTGGTGAGATGACAGAGCTGCTCCACTCCCCTGGCTTGTATCGGTCAGTGAAGTAAGTTGTAAAGCTGTGTTGCCTGGGGTTGTACGTGACAAGTTCGCTACCGTTGCGAACCAGAAAGGTTTGAACAACCTCATCCATTTCGCGCATGTAGCTATCGCAGTTCTCGCACTGCGCATTAGATATTGCATTTAGGCTGAGGTGACTGTCGAGGCAGTCGACCTTGTCCGGAGACCGTGTCCGCCAGTGCTTATCAATCAGATGTCCGAAGATTTGCACCTTGTCGGGGCTGAGGTCTTCGATAGCGCCATCTTTGATACGAAGCTTGGAGAAGAAATACTTCTCAAGGCGTGAGATGATCGGGTTGCCGGACTGAGATGCACAAAGGGCATCTTCGAGCTTGGCTGTCTGGCCAACAAGTGTAGCTGCAGCCGGCTCAATCACCTTGTCAGAGATGATTTCACTGACTGACTTAAAGACGCGAGCGTAAGCCAGTGCGTAGGGGTTATCTACTTTGTTGGCAGCGCTGACGATGCAATCTTTGAGGTTGTCGTAGCTGAACATCAGATCGTTAATGCGGCGCATGGTAGTGCCTTTCTGTAAGGTTCGGTCTTTAATAGAGGGGGTTCTCTATTAAAAATCAGACGTACATCGACGTCTGTTTCTGTGGACGTGTAAGTTTCCTGGTCTGGAAACAAAATAACTATAGCACGATGATAGCTCAGGGGTCAATTGGAAAGTAAAACACCAGGCTTTCTGCCTGGTGGTATCTAGTGGACTACTGTTTTTGCTGCCAGATCATGAACTGTGCGACCATCTTTTCTGACTAGAACCATTAGTATGTAGATTAGGGCCAGTACGCTAGCAAGATTCAGGCCGATAAAAATCCATGCAGGCGGCGCAGCCTCATATCCATTGGCGTAGAAAAGGCTTGTAGCTGCCATATAAAGGTATGGGCTATCTCCTAAGGAAGTAGCTTTACAATCGTGCGAATTGCAATTTGCTTACGCGACGCTGGCTTGCCATCGATTGAGCTCACTTTGAGGCGGAGCTTCTTTTTGCCAAGTGTGGCCTGTTGGTTGCTAGATTCTGTGAAAAACAGATAGAGTCCAACTGGTACAGCTAGTATTGAGGCAAATAGCAGTTGAGTGCCAAATACACCAATAGTGCCAAGGTAGTCTGGAATTCCATCCAATAGAACATAGTTTACTAAAGCGATGACTGCAATCCAAAGAAGTATCACTCCATAGTCGA
>CAYZJK010000050.1:0-2975 GCA_964479125.1 uncultured Candidatus Saccharibacteria bacterium | reverse complement strand
GCTTCAAATGGCGCTAGAGTAATCGTACCTTCAACTCGACTACCAGTCTGTCGACCAGTGGTTGAAACTAGAGTCGAACCACCAACCGGTAAAGTTCTAGTTTCTTCTCGGTCTGAGAAGTTAGCGAAACAGAAAATAGTATCCATCTGATCTACGACCTGGAAAGACATAATCTCATCTTCAGTTGGGAGTAGTGGCTGGTAGGTACCAGTTCTAAAGACTGGTCGCTCCTTGCGAAGTCTAAGTAGCTTCTTATATAGGTTAAGAGTTGAGTTAGGGTCGCTCTCCTGAGAGTTAACGTTACTTCCTTCAACATCTTCACCAACCGGCAGCCATGTCTTATCAGCATCGCTAAAACCAGCATTCTTCTCAAACGTATTCCAGCGCATCGGCGAGCGAGCTGGGTCACGACCATCATAGCTAGTATGAGCACCAACAATACCATCTTTTAGATATTCAGGGTCATAATGCTGATCAGTCATATTGATTTCTTCACCGTAATAGATAGTAGGGATACCAGGTAGGGCAAGGGTAATAACCGCTAACTCCCGCGCCTGAGCAATACCGTACTTAGAGGCAATGCGAGACTGGTCGTGATTACCAAGCACCACTACCGGTCGACTACTATGCTGGATCGCTCCCATCATCGCGTCAATTCGTTCTTGGTATTTACGAGACCACCACTGCAGCTCCATTGGCTCAAAGAAGAAGGTAGAGGCTACCGACGGGTTAATGTGCTGCATTTCAATAAAGCGATACATTGTGTCATGCAGCTGTGAGTCTGGGTAGTATTCAAAGACTAGGAAACGCTCATCATATTCTTTAAGAACATCAGACATCTCCTTAAGGTAAGCGAAGAGCTCTGGGCCATCTTTAGAATTACGGTTAATAAATGATCCGTAATCCTGATCATCCTTGTAGTAGTGTGGGTTACGAGGATTATCTTTAAATTCTGGATGTTTAGACATCGTCCAGACAGCATCGATGCGATAACCATCAATACCTTTATCTAGCCAAAAGCGCATATCGTCATAGATAGCTTCACGAACTGCTGGGTTCTGCCAGTTTAGATCGGCCTGAGACTTATCGTGAGTATGTAAGTAGTAGGCACCTCTTACATCATCCCACTGCCAAACACTACCACCAGCCATAGATAGCCAGTTATTAGGTAGCGAGCCATCTTCTTTAGCGTCACGCCAAATATAGAAGTCTTCAAAGCCTGGTTCACGCCGACGAGACTTTTCAAACCAGTGATGTTGGACTGAAGTGTGATTCGGTACGAAGTCGAGCATCACCTTAAGTTCATTTTCATGAGCAACTCTAATCAGCTCATCCATCTCTTCCATCGTGCCAAATAGCTGATCAATCTGACGATAATCACTGACATCATAACCGCAATCTATTTGAGGAGACTGAAAAACAGGGGAGAGCCAGATAGCATCTACGCCCAACGAGTTATCACTGCCTTTTAGATAAGGAATTTTTTCTATTATGCCGCGTAGGTCGCCAACACCGTCCCCGTTGGTATCCTTAAAACTACGCGGATATATTTGATATATCGAATTAACGTTTGCCCACACTTTTTTCATATCACCATGATACTACACTTATGCTTATCTATCTAAGAATATTTACCCGAGCCTACAAAAAAGAGCCCAACAGGCTCTTTTACTCTCGTATACCCTTGTAAACTAAGCAGCTAGCCAGCCCAAGGTCGCCAGGTATTGATAGCAAAGCCAGCGCCGCCAGATATTACTGCAGAACTAGATAGGGTAGTAGTACACATAGTTGAATATGACGACCAAGAATTAGTACCGGTATACTCCTGGACTCTTGACCCATTAGTTATAAAATACTTTTTACCTGAAGTGCTAACTGCAGCCACGGTGTATTCAGTTCCATTATTCTTCACACAAGGCACCAGGTTATAAGTATGGCTACTGCCAGTATCATTTTAGCCTACTCAATACAATACAGGACAATACAATACTAGCGATACTACATGTACAATTTACTCAAAATCTAGTCTTCAAAACGTTTACTTATTAGATAGAAATGAGAGCAATACTACTACCGAGCTATTGTAATGGCAGCTTTCTCCGACACGACCAGATTAGCTACTCAGAACTATTAAACAAGGAGATTCCCGACTCAACAACATATACAGCTTTCTCATACTGAGTCTTCAGCCTATACTCATTATCAGAAGACATAGAGTTTGGAACGTGTAATGAATGTCCGGCTTCTTGCAAGATTTCAATCCGATCGCTAAAACAATCTTTATCCATCTCTGCTTTAATACGATCGATATCCGAGACTGAGGTTTGATTCCAGTCATGTTGAGTTGCAAACATAGCAAGACGGCCAAGTTTAACTTGCCTTACCATCTCAGAGGTTAAATCTCCGCTCGCTTCGTGCTGATTGAAATAATCCTCTGGAATTTTGGCAGTGAAGGCTTTTTCAACATTCAACTCATAATCCCTCGTAGAGCCGGCTAGGTGATTAACTCTGAGTCTAGTGTTATTCTCTCGACGCCGAGCCCGAGAGCTGTCAGTTTGAAGTACATCACCAGGCACCGTAGCGGGGGAGAACACCACAGCTCGAATAGACATATCATGACTCGTATCAGCTAGAAAGTTCATGGTAGCCGTTGAGCCGAGACACTGAGCAATCAACAAGAACCTAGCATCATTTTCAACACTCTTTATATGTTCAACAGTTTCTGAAATTTTATACAGCTGATCGGACGGCGTCTGTACTACGTAGTCATCATCAAACTCCAGACAACCAGAAATGGGGTAATAGTTAACCTTTATATCTTCGGCATGAGATTTAATCATACGATAAACGACAGAGGACCTGTCTGGATCACACCCTCCACCGGCCACTGCTAATATGTTTAAAGATTTATTACTATTATTTTCCATAGTTAATATTATATAATACAACAATAGGTCTTAAATGTCAACATGTAC
>CAYZJK010000049.1:0-2989 GCA_964479125.1 uncultured Candidatus Saccharibacteria bacterium | reverse complement strand
AACAGATTGCCCTAAGCAAGAACTTATATTATAATAAGTAGGTTATTAAAGAGTTAACCGTGGGAGGCCTAAGTGCCGTTTGCACCACCTGGAGACAACAATGAAGAAAGCTGATCTACTAGAAAAGGCTAAAGAGCTGAACCTAGAAGTAACTGACAAAAACACAGTTGCTGAAATCAAAGCCGCTATTGCAGAGGCTGAAGCTAAGGCAGAAACTAAAACTGAAGAAGCACCAGCTGCGACCGAAACTAAGGAAGTTAAGGTAGCTAAGGCTGGTAAGCGAAGCGAGAAAGCTCTTCGTGAAGCTCAAGAAAAGGCTGAAAAAGAAGCTCGCAAAGAGGCTGGTGACACTTCACCGCTTGACCCAGAAGCTGAAGAAGCTAAGAAGAAAGGTCCAAAGCCAAAGGTGCGTCCTCGTATCGAACGCCGTGGCAAGAACTACCGCAACAAGGTTAAGGATGTAGACACTACTAAACACTACTCACTAGAAGAAGCTATTCAGCTTGCAGTTGATACTAACCCAGCAAAGTTCGACGCTAGCGTAGAGCTACACGTTCGACTAGGTGTTGACCCACGACAGGCTGACCAGAACATTCGTGCAACAGTAAGCCTTCCAAACGGAACAGGTAAGACTATTCGCGTAGCTGTTCTAGCACCAGAAGGTGACCACGCTGCAGCTAAGAAGGCCGGCGCTGACGTAGTTGGTGAAGACGAAGTTATCAAGATGCTAGAAAAAGAAGACCTAAGCTTCGATACACTTATCACCACCCCTCAGTTCATGCCTAAGCTAGGTAAGTTCGCACGACTACTAGGTCCACGCGGTCTTATGCCTAACCCTAAGAGCGGCACCGTATCTACAGACGTAGCTAAGGCTGTAGCTGAAGCTAAGGCTGGTAAGGTTGAGTACCGTGTCGACAAGCAAGCTATCGTACACCTTGCATTTGGTAAGGTAAGCTTCGGTAAGGATAAGCTAGTTGAGAACGCTAACGTAGTGATCGACAGCCTAAAAAGTCAGAAGCCATCAAGCCTAAAGGGTTCATACGTTAAGTCTGTAACCGTTACTACAACCATGGGTCCAGGCCTCAAGGTTGAAAATCCAAACCTATAATCAAATAGTTTGGTAAATCTAAAACACCCAGCATTCGTCTGGGCGTTTTATTTTGTCAAAAAAGAAAGCCAACCTGAAATGTGCTAACATATACCTAAACGGGAGGAATTAATGTCAGTATACAGCAACGTAGATATTCTACGCGCAATTAAAGACGATACTATCGTCTGCGTACCTTTTAATAAGAAGCACGTCAGTGAGGCTAGCTTAGATTTCACTCTGGGCCACTATTACTATGAACAAGAAGCAGAAGACAGCTCACGGGTATACAACCCGTTCTGCAAGGATGATGTCAGTCGCTACTTTAAGGGCCCACTTCAGGCTAAGGCACATAAAGAATGGTGCGAAGAGAATGGCTATCGTCTATTTGAAAATATTCCGGAAGATCACCCAATTATCGTTCTTAAGCCAGGTGAAAGAATCTTAGCTCACACTCATGAGTTTGTCGGTATTCGCTCACACGGTGGAGCAGCTGAAGTTAAGAGCCGATCTAGCTGGGGTCGTAATGGTGTTGCTATCTGCTTTGACGCTGGCTGGATCGATCCAGGCTATATCAACCGCATCACTCTAGAAATATACAACTTAAATATGCATGAATCAGTTGTCCTACCAGTCGGTGAGCGAGTTGGTCAGCTTATTTTCCATGGCACAGTTTCACCAGTAGAAGGTGACTATAGTGACGGCCGAGATGGTATGAGTGGTAAATACCAAACTTCAAGCAACCTTGATACTATCATTAAAGAATGGCATCCAGCCCAAATGCTACCTCGCGCCTACAAAGATAAGCGCGAAATGCCAGCCGTTATTGACGGCCTTCCAGAAGGAACTCTTTAAAGAGCCTACCTAAGATTCGTGTTCACGAGACTCGATGCGATCTCGATAATCGCGTCGAGTTTTGCGACTGGCAGCGTAGACTACTGACGTAAGAGGCAGGGCACCACTTATAGCTAGCTTACTTCTATCCTCGTAACTCTCTGGCATCTTTTGCCTACGTCGCTGCTTAGCTAGCGAGTCGATCGCAAAGCCAACAAAATTATGATGTAACTCATGCCATTTATCAGCCTCCGCCGGATTAGTCTGTCGGAGGTGCTCTAATAACTCAAACTCTTCAATAATCTTTTTCTTGCAACCTTCATCGAGTGAGTCGCTACTAACATCTAATACGTAAGTTTCAGCTAGGACACTAACAACTTCGTCATTAAAGTGACTAAATATCTCTTTTTTCCGGGTAACACCAAGCATTTGCTGAAACTTTGGGTCAGCTACATCGTACTTAGTAATCCGATAATAAGAAGGGGAGACGGTTGAGACATCGATGGTAGAATCAAGTATCTCTTGATCAGTGATTAAATCTCGCCTTACCGATTCAACAATCTTCGCTGGCCCATTCCAGTCGCCAACATGTCTGAGTCTAGCTAGCTCGATAGAGCTAACATGCGGCTGTTCATGCAGCAGCTTAATACCTTCTGACGGAGTAATATTACCCTCAAGAAACCTCTTCTCCTGCTCAGGGTTTTCGTAGGCGATATCCAAATGATCTCGCTGGTTGCGAGAGGTGCGGTAAGCCAGTTCATTAAGTAGTGCAGACATGGCAACTTCTTTATATTGATCTAGAAACTTTCCGTCATACTCTTTAGATTCGAAGATAGGGTCAGACAAAACTTGGGCAGCTTCATTAACACCGCTTAAGTATTGACCGGACCAGGCGTTGAATCCTAGTGGTTTGTAATTGTAGTCAGACATAATTCGATTATATATTTTATCATAATACTCTTGTATGGTCAAGTCAGCCTCGGTCGCGTATCTGTAACCCCTTTAAACAATACGCTAATGTTTGATTGTTTTTCAAATTATTTAAAGTAGTTATTCAGTGTCACAAGA
>CAYZJK010000048.1:1704-3427 GCA_964479125.1 uncultured Candidatus Saccharibacteria bacterium | reverse complement strand
ATCCATAGTGTCTAAATGACGACGAACCACGCTATATTTAGGTGTATAATGGATGTAAAGAGAATAGGGTAATACAGAAGAAAGGGATCTATTTTTATGCGTGACGTAGTCATGGTTGGCGCAGGCCCAGCTGCACTTACAGCTGCTATCTATACAACAAGGGAGTCTATCGACACTGTTCTTTACGAAAAGGGTAATATCGGTGGACTAGCTGCAACTACCGACTGGATTGATAACTACCCAGGTTATGCCGAAGGTGTAGCTGGTATGAAGCTAGCTCAGGAGCTACAGGCTCAGGCTGAGCGATTTGGCGCTGAAGTAGACTTTGGTGAAGTGAGTGGCATTAAGCAGGAAGGTGACCACTTGGTAGTGACAGTTGACGGTAAGCCTGTTGAAACTAAGGCAGTCCTTATTGCAACTGGTAGTGAATACAAGAAGCTTGGCGTACCAGGCGAAGCTGAATACTACTCTCGTGGTGTACACTACTGTGCGACTTGTGACGGTGCTTTTTATAATGAGCGACGCGTTGCTGTAATTGGTGGTGGTAATAGTGGAGTTCAAGAAGCCCTGTTTCTAACCAGGTATGCTACTCACATTGATCTAATTGTACGAAGCGAACTACGTGCATCAGAAGTTCTACTAAAGAGACTAGAAGAAGCCGGTGATCAGATTACAGTTCACACTAACGTTACGACAGAAGAGATTCTAGCTAAGGATAATAATGTTAGTGGTGTGCGAATTAAGAGTAAGCAGACTGGTGAAGAGCGAGAAATTGAAGCTGACGGTGTATTCGTCTTTATTGGTCTAATTCCGAACTCTCAATTTCTAGAAGGCAGTGGCGTTGCACTAGACGATACAGGAATGGTTATTGCTGATGATTCGCTGCAGACTACAGTTCCGGGTATATTCGTGGCTGGAGATGTTCGTAGTGGCGCTACAGCTCAGATTGCTAGCGCGGTGGGTGAGGGTGCAAAGGCAGCTCTAGCTATTCGTGAGTATCTTGAAACTAAGAAGTAGTTTATAGATTTTAATATTAAGGCTTGGATGTTACATAATTATATGCCGTAATAGCATATATGATGCATCCAAGCCTTTTTATATTGCTTAAAATGCTTGACGTGGCATATGTTGTGGATAAATATATCTAACTTGAGATATATTAGAACATAACCACTTTTTTCTTTGTTATACTAATAAGTGTTAAGTGACGGAACATTAAAATTTAGAAAGGAGACATGCCTATGGAGCTGTATAGCCCATCTGTAAACAAACAGGAAGCAGTAGTAGAGTTCGAGGTAGTAGAAGAAAAATTACCTACAATCGAGCAGATTAAAAAGTTTGGTAGAGAGTTTGTTGGTCGAGTAGTAGAGCCACTTTCAACTTCTTCATCAACCGAGAAGATGTCTGATGATCAGCGTTATCACACCGGTAATGCAATGGCTGAGACTGCAATTAGATTTACTCAGTATTAGTAATACTTAGTATGAGGGGCGATAATGTGCACCATTTTTACGAGACTTCGTAAAAGGGGTGCGTATAAGCGCCCGTAAGTGACCCAAGTGGGTCTATTTTTATTTTATTTGCTTAATATATCTTAATGTTATGTAGAGATTGACATATAGAGACGCTTATGTTAATCTAGCTACAGTTATTCAATAAAACAAACAAAGAACAACAAAAATGAAAAACCGAGAATCTTCTACAGCTTCAAAAGAAAATTATA
>CAYZJK010000048.1:0-1604 GCA_964479125.1 uncultured Candidatus Saccharibacteria bacterium | reverse complement strand
TAGATTTAGATTATGACAATGTAAGCGAAGCATATAAGAATGCTGCAGAGTCTCCTACTCCTAAGAACATTGCTTCATATACTAGTGAGATGATGAACGATTTAGGTGATTATGCTGCTAAAGAAGGATTCGAAAAGGGTAGCTATAGTAACTTGGTAGCTATTAAGGAAAGTATTGATTATACAATCGATAACTTTGATGAGTGGGGAGATTCTTCTAACCCAACCGGTGAGGCTGCTTTGTATAAGCTATTCGGCACTGTTCCAGCTGCGCTATACGCTCGCCAGGAAGAGCAAGCTGAGAAGGTAGAGGCTTAACATGAATGAGATTTATGATTTAGAGCTAAAGCTGTTCGAAGCAATTGAGCATAATCCTAATATTAGTGTTAGTGAGCTTAAAGAATCCTTAATCAAGATAGCTCAAGACTTTACTGATATAGAGCCAAGTGACATCGAGAGCCAAATAGAAGAGCTAGTTGAAGATTCTAAGAGTAAGCATGTATTTAATAAGGCCTATAAGAGCGGTGCGGCCGGTAAAAAACTTCTTAAGCCAAATGCTTGGGAAATATCTCAAGGTATCGACTTTATTCTCTCAACTAGTACTGGCTCTTATAACATTGACGTTAAGCGAAGTGATAATGAAACAACTTCATATGAAGTTATTAAAGGTGAGCAGTCTAAGCCGCACGAAGATCGCATTATTATCAAGCCAGGTCTATCGGATGAATTCTTTGAAGAAGATAGGTTTGATTTAACTGACGAGTCTAGTGTTGAAGTTATTGGTAGTGTTCACTCTGCTATTAACGCAGCTACTAACGAATACGACCGACGATAAGGTAGTATTTAGTTATGAAACAGACAGTGCTTAGTACTGTCTGTTTTTATATTTCGTCTACACTTGACGAAGTTAACGAGTTGACTAACAGGGGTTGAGATAGCATAATGATACCACGCAGCAGATATGGTGCTGTTGATACTTACACTGTCCCGTCGACCCAAGAAGGTGAGGATATGGCTTTAACCGACCTGACATTAAACGCTAATGAAGTGTGTCAGTTGTTTCACCGTGTTGTCCTACCGAATATACCCGGATCATTTTGGCAGCAAGGCTTTCATTACTTGGATGTAGTGAATGGTTTTGTCTTGGCAGCTCAAGAGCCAGAGACTAGTGCACCTTTGATACCTAAGGATTTACTACAGGCTCGTAAGCGTGGTCTAATCTTCGTTCGCGATGAAGCGGATGTCATGCTACTGCCTGACAGTAAGGCGAAGCCCGTCATGGCGATTGTTGAAGAATATCAGCCGACTAAAACCTCTACCGCTAAGATTGTTGGTAGGGTTCTGGCGTATGAGATTCAGCAAGTGAAGTTTGCTCGCTATGAGACCATGTTCTGTAACGAGGTCAGCTTTCTCTATAGAGGGAATGGTGAATATCAGGTGATGCTTGAAAATACCGAAAGGGAACCAATCTATGAAGATTTCTATAGTATCTGGAGGTCGCAGCTAGGCATGTAAGCTAAAACCCGTCTCAAAACGAGACGGGTTCTTAATTTGGTGTAGTAACTAGATACTAATTACTGACCTTGCTTAGCGTAAGCTGCTTCA
>CAYZJK010000047.1:0-3676 GCA_964479125.1 uncultured Candidatus Saccharibacteria bacterium | reverse complement strand
TAGGGGGCAATCATAAAATATGATTCTTCAAAATAACAAACAAAAAGCCTTCACGATTGTAGAACTTCTAATTGTAATCGTGGTGATTGGTATCCTAGCAGCTATATCAATTGTTGCTTATAACGGCATTCAGAACCGAGCTCGTGATACTACGAATCAAGATATGGCATCACAGCTTCGAAGTAAAATCGAAACATGGAATAGCGTCAAAGGGTCTTACCCAACTCAAGCTCAGATCGGTGGCGGACTAGTGGATACTGATGCACCCGAAGCTCGACTTAGTGCAGATATAGTAAGCAAGCTAACAGGTACTGTTGCTGCAACTAAGGGTTCGACTTCTCCGCAATCTTTCGAGGACAATGAGGCTATTCAGGCTGTTCCATGCCCGGCAAGTGGAACTGTAACTGGTGTGAATATAACATACTGGAAGGCTGGAACTAACGGTACGCTTACTGCTGGAAGCTGTTAATTGTTGATGTGTTATAGAAATACAGCCCTATGTGGGCTGTATTTTTTGCACTCCTGCAATTGCTCTTATGCTTATTTTAAGGCATAGTTTAAATATCTGAGTAAAAATAAAAAGGTGGGAATTTTATATTTATGAAACTAAAAAGTAACAGTCAGAAAGCATTTACAATTGTAGAGCTTTTAATTGTTATTGTAGTAATCGGTATTCTAGCTGCAATCTCTATTGTGGCCTATAACGGTATATAAGATAGGGCTAGGAATGTATCGGTTAAGGAGTCTGCTCATCAGTTAGTTTCAAAGATTGAAACCTATGCTGCCATTAAGGGTAATCTTCCGCTGTACTCTGACATTCTTGGTGGCCTAGATGGAGCTAACGATCCTGCAGAGGCGGCTATTCCACAGGAGATTATTGATCTTGTTGGTGCGGCGAATGTAAACGACTCAAGTGAAAATAAGATTCAGGTGATTATGAATACTAACGGCACACCGCCAAATCATAAATGTATAGTAATAAACTACTACCAAAAGGGTACAACAAACGGCAGACGCACCATCGGCGAATGTAATTAACATTAATGGATAAGTAAAATAGACCTGGTAATGCAGGTCTATTTTTAATGTTTAGCTAAGTATCTTGATAATTTCCGTAGCTATCTCTCTAGCCCGCTCTTCATCTGCTCCACGGGTGGTGATAGCTGGCGTACCGAGTCTTATGCCACTTGGCTTAAATGGAGGGAGGGGATCATCTGGTACAGCGTTAGCGTTAACGGTTATGTTATGTGCCTCTAGTCTTTGTTGTGCTTCACGCCCATCGATACCTTTGCTGCGGTAGATATCGATTAGAATCATGTGGTTATCTGTACCACCGCCAACTAGTTTAAATCCAGCACTTAAGAACTCCTCAGCCATAGCTTGGGCATTTCGGACTACTTGGCGAGCGTAGGCCTTAAAGCTTGGTTGGCTAGCTTCGTGTAGGGCAACTGCCTTAGCGGCGATCGTGTGCATGTGTGGCCCGCCCTGGGTACCAGGGAAAACTGCCCGATCAATTAAGGTCGGTAGATTCTCTAAAGTTTTCTCAGGCGCCTTAAGAGGGTTTGAAACTTCGCCCATAGATAGAATCAGTCCGCTGCGTGGTCCGCGTAGTGTTTTATGAGTCGTAGTAGTCATGACGTGAAAGCCGTACTCGAGTGGGTTTTCAGCTACGCCACCAGCTATGAGGCCTGCCACATGACTCATGTCGGCCATCAGCATAGCACCGACCTCATTGCCAATAGCGGCAAACTTTTTGTAGTCTAGGCTGCGAGTGTAGGCAGAGAAGCCAGCTAGTAGAATCTTAGGTTTATGCTTGCGAGCTAGTCGACGAATTTCGTTGTAGTCGATAGCGCCTGTTTTGACGTCCTTCATGCCGTAGCGTATGAAGTTGTAGCTTTGAGCACTGCGAGTAACTGGGGCGCCGTGGGTTAGGTGTCCGCCGTGGTCAAGAGACATTGCAAGTACGGTGTCGCCGGGATTAAGCCAGGCAAAATAAACAGCCTCGTTAGCCTGGGCGCCACTGTGCGGCTGGACGTTCGCGTGATCAGCGCCAAATAGATCCTTAGCTCGGTCGATAGCAAGCTGTTCTAGCTGGTCGGTGTTTTCTTGTCCGCCATAGTAGCGCTTGCCTGGGTAACCTTCGGAGTACTTGTTGGTAAACATGCTACCCATAGCTTTAAGTACGTCATTAGAGACGTAGTTTTCGCTAGGGATTAGTTCGATGTTGTTAGCTTGTCTTTTTTTCTCTGCAGCTATGAGTTTTGCAACTTGCTTATCCTTCATGTTGACACCTCGCAATTATTTATAGCTACATTATAGCATTCTATTGCATTTATATCATTTGTGATATAATTACATGTATGAACACTAAAGATTATCAGGCGAAAATAGGTGCGCTAATCCAGCAAACCCGTCGAGCCCGAGGCTTTACGCAAGCAGAGCTTGCTGAGGCTTTAGAGACATCACAAAGTGCTATCAATCGGATTGAAAAGGGTGGCCAAAATATTAGCTTAGAAATGATTGCAAGGATAGGAGACGTTTTGTCGAGTAGCCTTATGACTATTAACCACTCTGGTAAGATGAATTTTGTTGTTGAAGGTGGAAACGAGCTAAGTGGCTCAATTGATATTAAGACCAGTAAGAATGCAGCCGTTGGCCTTTTATGTGCCAGCCTGCTCAATAAGGGTAAAACAACTCTACGTCGAGTTGCCAGGATCGAAGAAGTAAACCGACTAATTGAAGTCTTAACCAGTATCGGTGTTAAGGTTCGTTGGTTAAACGATAATAACGACTTAGAGATTATTCCTCCTAAGGTACTAGATCTAGCTAATATCGACGTTAAGGCGGCAGAGCGAACTAGATCTATTATCATGTTCCTTGGTCCATTAATGCATCAGTATGACGAGTTTAATCTACCATTCGCAGGTGGCTGTAACTTGGGTACAAGAACAGTTGAGCCGCACATGTCAGGCCTGGCGCCTTTCGGTTTAAGTGTTGAAGCGACCGACGGTATGTATGTCGCTAAGACCAGCGACGCTGAAGTCACTCACCGCATCCTATTGACTGAGCGTGGTGATACTGTGACAGAAAACGTTTTAATGGCAGCTGCTCGCTATGACGGTACAGTTGAGATTAGAAACGCTAGCCCTAACTACATGGTGCAGGACGTATGTTTCTTCCTCCAGTCTCTAGGTGTTGAGATTGAAGGTATTGGCACCACTACTCTAAAGGTGAAGGGTCTATCTGAAATTGACGTCGATGTCGAATATAGTCCGAGTGAGGATCCAATTGAAGCGATGAGCTTTATCGCGGCTGGAGTCGTAACAAACTCAGAAATCACCATTAAGCGAGCGCCAATTGAATTCCTGGAAATCGAACTAGCAATCCTGAGAAGTATGGGATTATCTTTCGAAACTAGTGAAGAGTATTCAGCGCGAAATGGACACACCAGGTTAGTAGACATTACTCTACATAAATCAAAGCTAGTCGCTCCAAAAGATAAACTACATAGCATGCCTTTTCCGGGTGTAAACATGGATAATCTACCATTCCTAGGCTTAATCGCGACTGTAGCGGAAGGTAGAACTCTTATTCACGACTGGAGTTATGAGAATAGGGCTATCTACTTTACTGAACTATCTAAGTTGAATGCTCAAGTTGAGCTAGTGGACCCACA
>CAYZJK010000046.1:0-3694 GCA_964479125.1 uncultured Candidatus Saccharibacteria bacterium | reverse complement strand
CTAAAGCCAAAGGTTTTAGAGGTGGCAGATAGGTCGTTGTCTATTGTCTTTGGTACTCCAACTACATTTACGCCGTGATGCGCTAGTTGAAGAGCTCCAGACAGCGTACCATCGCCACCGATAACAATCAGTCCATCGATGCCTAATTCATCTAGGTTTTGCTTCGCTTCTCTAAGTACATTAGGGTCAATTGCCTGGCTATCGCCAGCTCCAGCCTTAGCAGCAAAGCGTCCTTTGTTGGTGGTACCTAGGATGGTGCCGCCACTATCTGAAATGTGTTCTACATCATCAGCCGTTAATGTTCGATAATTTTTTTCTAAGACTCCATTCCAGCCACGCAGAAATCCGATAAATTCATTATGGTCACGTACGCCTGCTTTAACTACTGATGCAATAGCTGCATTTAGTCCGGCGCAGTCTCCCCCTCCGGTAAGTATTCCTATTCTCTTCATGTATCTAGTATAGCTTATGTTTACGGGTGTTGGTTGAGCGCTCAAAAGAAAGACCCCGGAATGAATCCAGGGCTTGTTAGTTCCTATCTTTAAGCTAGGGTCCAACAGTGGTGTGGTGAAGTTTTGGACAAGTTGAGCCGATGCGAGCCTTGGCTTCTGCGAACTGCGTATGAATCTCGTCAGGGTCTGAGTGAGCGTGTACGAAAACAGTAACACCGTAACGGTGATAAAAACCCACTACAGTATTGTCTACCTCAGTCTCAGCTAGTAGCTTTCGAACTTTCTTTACAGACAGACGGATCCGCTCTTTATCCGAGAGTTTGTAGCCCGGCTTTAGTTTGAGGTGGTAAAACAAGGTACTCATGGGAGCCATCTCCTCGATAGTTTAGGTGGTTTGCATATCTTTCATAGAGCTGAAGCTAAAGTTAGAAAGCTTCTTTAGGTCTGGCATGCTTGTCAAAAATTCATCTCATAGCAACGCTAAAAGATGAATGTATTCTAATAATATTATCCATAGATGTCAAATAGACTAACTGGACAAAAGTAAAACCCCTGAATAATACATTCAGGGGTGATGTATCGCTATGGATACGGTTGATGGACTGGGGAGGTCATGCTGTTGGCTACACGAAGCGAATTGCCTTGTTGTGCTCCATGAGGGTTACAGCAGCCAGGGTTCCGACTTCTTCTCGATACGTCTCAGTCTCGTCAGGCGAGAGTGCTTTGATGTAGAATCCAATGTCATCCCGAGCTCCGGCGCTGAGCACCTGGCGCTCATCATGAGGGATGAGGTACGAGTAGAGAAGTAGGTTAACTAGGTCCTCCATGATGGGAGAGTCTCCTGGTTGCTTAACGTAGCCGGTACTCTGATCCATATAGAAGCCTTCATCACGCTGATGAAGCATCAGGTTCTCGAACTTAATCCAGCCAAATATTCCGGCATCAGTGCGTCGAGACTGGACAGTGAGTCCAACTAGGCGCTTACCAAATACGTAGTCGGGCGTAGAGTTCATGATTCCTCCTAGGAAGTCCATGATGGGCGGGAAGGTGCATACAGCTGATAGCTATAAATTTAATGAATTGTATAACTTTTGTCTTAAAAAGTCAAGCATATGAGTTTCTATCGCTATCATTTGAAACGCGCCTGTTTCTAACTGCGCTACATAGTTTAAATGTAGTGTAGTATAGAGATATATGAGACCTAGGCGATGGAATACTCATAATCATCCAGATAATGCTCCAGGCTTGCCTCTCCATTCTAATACAGAGTCTCTATCTCGCTATGAAGAACGCAAGGCTAGGCGAGAGTTTGATGGTTATCGAAGTGATAGGCTTAGGCAGCTTGTTGGCACTACAGCACTCGCTGCGGTTATTAGTACCTCTTTTGCGGTAGATGTAGCCAGTCGGCACATTTCAGCCGATATTGAAGCCGGTAAGGAAGCGGTAAGGGGTAGTCATGCTGAAATTCATGAAGTATTTAGGTATGAAGGTGAGAATGAAGCAGCTAATCTACACGGGACTTTCGTTCTAACCGGACTAGGTACAAAAAATCCATACGGTACAGCCGAGATGCTACACCCTCACAGGGAAAATGGCGATGTCTATGCCGTAGAGTATAGTAACGAAGATCTAGATACGGTAGATATTGCTAAGAGGGTTATAGAGCAGGCTAAGACGAGCGACTTAAAAGAAGTGTCGTTCGATGGCTACAGTGTCGGCGGTCCAGTTGCTTTAGATATAGCTTCCTATATCCATCAGAACGAACCAGACCTGCACGTAACATCAGTTATTCTCAATAGCTCTCCAATTGGAGAGGGTGGTCTTACTAGGTCGAGTGAACGGGGTGTAGAAGTCATGAATGAGGTGCTGTCTTTATATCCAGACTTTCTGTATTACGAAGATGGTCGAGTTATGGTAGAGATACTAAATCGTAACGAGCGGTATTTATCTAAGGAAAAGACCTACTTCACTCCAAGGCCTGAAATAATTGCTAAGGATCAGTTTCATATTGGCAGTAATTTATACACAGTCGACTACGATAGCCTTAAATACGACATCGAAGACGTTCGTCAAAAGATGGAGGATTCCGCTGTCGCTAGTGCCAGCTTAATTAAAAGTCAGGCAGACTTTATTACCCTGGCAGATTACGACAAGAATATAAGAATACTTTCCAGTCCTGGAGTTAACGAAGTTAACCAGACACTACCGTTAATCGTATATACTCGTTCACGCTCACCAGAAGATGATCAAGTGGTTAATGTAGAGGCTAGTGAAAAGAACTTAGTTAAGTCTCTAATAAAACATGGGGCTTCACACATGGTGCTTCGAGAAGATGTTGGACACGCCAATCCTAATGAAAGATATCAAGAATATCTCAATATGATAGACACCAAGATTAACCCAAGAATAGCAGTCAGATTAAGACTCGGAAATGTAATGTACGCTATGGCTGAGTCAAAAGATAAAGCAACAGGCAGCAGCGAGGCCGACACTAGACCTAAGGGGCTAGTGGCTTCCGAGCAAGGTGAAGAGCAGCCTCATCAAGGTCAAGCTGTCGAGCCAGCAGACTATTAAATTGTATTTAAATTATATATTTACTATCCTTAAGGAAAGAAGCGCCATTAAATATACCAGGTGGCTCGGAGGGAGATAAGATATGCAGCCTAATCAAGATCAAGATAATAATACAGACATAAAACAGCATCGAACTGGCCGAATTACAGACGCACCTAGCCAACCACACGTAACAGGTCCGACCGAAGGGTTTATCTCTAGTCTAGAAGGTAACGAAACTGACATTAACGAGAAGAAAGCGTCATATAGTCGATCCGACCTACAAGCCTCTGGTATGCAGCCAAGCGAGGAGTTCTTAAAAGAACAGCAGGCTAATCAGCAGGATATATCTAAAGAGCTTGACCAAGTAGCTAAAAAGAAGCCTCGTCTAATGATGACCTTAATTGTTGTAGGTGCGATACTAATAGCAATTGGCGGTATAGTGCTAGCTTTTAGTCTAATATCTTAGAAACTATATTCCACACATCTTTAGCAACTTCTTCTGGAGACTTAGTAGCCGATACTACGGGTATATCTTTTCTGTTGGCAATTAGACGATAGCCTTCAATAATCTTAGTCTGAAAATTTGTGTCGCGAGATTCAAATGTGTCAGGGGTGTCAGTTTCACCCCGACTAGCGATCCGTCTGTTTCGCTCCTCCTCGTCATCTATATCTAGGATAATAGCGCA
>CAYZJK010000045.1:0-3704 GCA_964479125.1 uncultured Candidatus Saccharibacteria bacterium | reverse complement strand
TATCACCAACAATGTCGTTCACTCAATTCGTCACGGCTTTAGAGGCACACAGCAGTGCCGAGAAATAGAAACCTGCCAGGAGATTACACCTTAGAGCCGCACCGGTCATATCACTAATCTATAAAGTGTTACAAAATAGATATACAGACACGTATCGATAGGAGGGTGTAGTATGATCTATTTCCAGATTAAGAAAAATGAGGAGATTAAAGACCAACCCTACTGGTGGGTCATCAAATCATCAGGCAACCATGCTATCCTGGCGACCTCAGAGATGTACACGCGAAAAAGAGACGTCTACCACGCCATTGACCTAGTCAAAGGCAACACCACCAAGTCTGCCGTATTCGACACCACCGGTGAAGAAGATGAGGAAGATTAAAGCGAGCGACAAGCACTCCAATCGATAGACTGCTATAATATATAGGTATGCAGCAGTTTGACTATTGGCAGAAACAAGACCCGACCAAGCCGCTTTATCCAGACATCTTATGGAACAAGCCTGAACAGAAATCTCTAGCCGGTAAGCTAGGTATTATTGGTGGCAGCAAGTCTGGCTTTGCTGGCGTTGCTGAAAGCTACTCAACCAGTATCAAAACCGGTATTGGTGAGGCCAAGATTATTCTGCCCGACTCCCTTAAAAAAATCCTACCTAAGGGCACGCTTGAAGCTTTATATGTATCGTCTGAAATGAGTGGGGGAATATCTAAAGATGCGTTGGTTGACGCTAGGGCACTAGCCGCTGACGTTGACACACTACTTCTAGCCGGAGACTTTGGCCGAAATAGTGAAACCGCAATCATGCTTGAAGATCTTTTAAGTAGCACCGAGAAGTGGACTGTTCTAAGTAGAGATACAATCGACCTACTAAGAGAAAGCTCACCAGCCATAGCTGAGCGAGAAAACACCATTATGGTAGCGTCGTTCGCACAGGTACAAAAGCTCTTACAGCACACCTATTATCCAAAGATGCTAACCTTTAACATGCACCTAGCTCAACTAGTAGATGTACTTCATAAATTTACTATCACGTACCCACTTACAATCGTAACGCTTCACCAAGACAACCTAGTAATCGCTCATGGCGGTGAGGTAGTTACCATGTACTGGAGCAACCCAATGGCAATCTGGCGCGGCCAATTAGCGGCCAAGATGGCTTGCTATATTACCTGGAACCCATCAAAGCCAATTGAAGGCTTAGCGACCGGTGCAGCAGACAACTAAAATTAATCAAAGGAGAATATTATGAATCAAGCTTTTATGGACCGTGCAATTGAACTATCTAGAGAAGGAATGACTAAAGGTGAAGGTGGACCGTTTGGCGCCGTTATCGTTAGGGATGGAGAGGTTATCGCCGAAGGCAACAACCGAGTGCTAGTTACTAATGATCCAACTAACCACGCTGAGGTAGTTGCAATTAGGCGAGCTACAGAGAAACTAGGTCGCTTTGATCTATCTGACTGTGAACTCTACACCAGCTGTGAGCCATGTCCAATGTGTCTAGGTGCTATTTACTGGGCTCGACCAAAGAAGGTTTACTATGCTAACACCAAGCATGATGCAGCAGAGATCGACTTCGACGACCAGTTCATCTACGATGAACTAAAGCTTCCAACTGAAGACCGCAAAATTAACTTCGAACACACTCCAGACGACAAGGCTAAACTAGTCTTTAGCGACTGGGCCAATAAAGAAGATAAGGTTCAATACTAAACTGACACTTAGTAAAAAGATGAGCTCTAGTAAGGAGCTCATCTTTTATATCAAGTATTGAACTGACACCTCAGTAAAGTTATACTAAATAGCACTACGATTCACGCCGCGGTGATGGAATTGGTAGACATGAGGGACTCAAAATTCCTTGGACATTGCGTCCGTACCGGTTCAAGTCCGGTCCGCGGTACCATCGTGTGCTTACACATACGAGTACGAAAGTTATTAGAGAAAGCCAGGTCTTCGGACCTGGCTTTTTCTGTTTCTTGAGATATTTCCACCCCTATAGCCAGGTTCTCGTCCGGTTCTTGTTCTGGTACTGGCTCGGGTTGGTGCTCTAAGCCAATTGCCTGGTTTTCTGCGATGTTGGTGGTGCGGAAGACTAGCGTCCAAGGGGCGAGGTGGGCGTGGACGTGGTGGTCTTTGTCCTCAAGGGAGCAGACCAGCACCTTCTCGAAGAAGACCTGGTTCAGAAGACGCTTCTGGGCCGGGGAGGCTTTGGTGTAGGCGGAGTAGCAGTTCGAGGCGAGACGAAGGGCAGTGTCGAGGAGAGAGTCTTGCTCCACGTCGTCACCCTCGAAGGATTTGAGGCGACGCTCTACCTGAGCCAGGCTCTGCTCCAGTTGCTTCTGTTCTCTGGCCATCAGCTCCATGGGTAGGGCTTGGTCGTAGAAGGCTTCCAGTAGGTTTTCTTGCCAATGCTTACCTAGCCGAATGCCGACTGGACGATTTCAAGCTTAAGGAAAAGCTGGAGGAGTCCATCGAGGCATACAACCAAGAGATAGAGACGCTGCGCGCGCTGAGAGCTCAACGTGGTCGAGAGCGAACAGAGAGGATTACGACCCTCGGAAAAGTTGCCTACGAAGTGTCGCGGTACGCCGAGAAAAGGCGTGCTATGAACCAGGCTCGAGCTCTGGCACTACATCAGAAGGCTAATGAGATATTGAAGCTCACCTATGATTTCGGCGAAGTGACGCAGCTGATGGTTACCCGAAAAGCTATTCCGCTAGCCGAGCAAAGCAAATTTCAGGAGTTCGCTTCCAATACTATCCAGACTCAGCGTGATGAACTGCCCCGGAGGGCTTTAAAGTTCGCCATTATTAAGGGGCCTAAGATTGTGAAGTTTATTGCCAAAGAAGTTGACTGGAAGCAACTTAGGTAAGTAGGTCCATTTCCTTTCAGTTTTCTGTCGCTTATGTTTAAATTGATGCAGATAGCTAAATAGAGGAACGATAAATAGACATATGAAGAAGCAATCTCTGCACATTGGAAGCTACTTTACTGGAAGAGCCCAATCCAAGAGCCGTAGGCTACCAGGCTTTACGATTGTTGAGTTGCTGATTGTAATTGTAGTGATAGGTATTTTAGCTGCTATATCGATCGTTGCCTATAACGGTATTCAAGACCGGGCTAGCGATACAGCTATTCAAAGCGATATCCTAGGTATGGCTAAGAAGATTCAATTAGATGCAGTTGATCGAGGTGAATTTATTGAGGGTGGCTCCACTCAAGGGGATAGTACGCTCTTTACAGGGTTTACCTTCGCGCCTGCAAAAAGTGCCTACCAGACTAGCTCCGGGGTAAATCTACATTACTGCCGAGGACTAAACTCCTCAGGGCAGCAGGTATTTAGAATCTACGCTACCAGCAAATCTGGCTCAACTTTCGTATATAGCTCCGAAGATGGTGTAGATAACATCGGAAAGTCTCATTCGATAGTTGCCAGCGGTGATGCATCGGCCTGTTCGGGGCTGACCAGCAGTTCATTCTCTTACGGATATCACCACACAACCAATACCTGGTATTCATGGACTAATGGCTAAGTTGGCCGCTAAGCATTAAGGAGTGTGGAAAAATGACTTCATCTAGCATTAAAGATAATCTAGCTCGTAGGCGTCAGGCTTTTACGATAGTTGAGCTGTTGGTTGTTATTGTTGTTATTGGTATCCTAGCTGCTATTTCTGTGGTGGCGTACAACGGGGTGCGGGTGG
>CAYZJK010000044.1:0-4009 GCA_964479125.1 uncultured Candidatus Saccharibacteria bacterium | reverse complement strand
CACTTCCTGTAGATATTTTACCATAATTGTATTATATGTCAACATATAAAAGTAATCATCAAAAATGATTACTTTACTGTAGTATATGTTCAAAAGAAGCTAACTTATAAGTTGAGTTATTACTCTAGTGACATGACCCGCTTGTTACTTCTGGTACTTAGTACTGACAATCAATGCTCTCTATACCATAATAGCGGTGTTTTTACTGGAATAAATTCGAGCCTCACCTAGGGGCTATCATGTCTCTTGTATCTGTCTTTGCAGTGATTGCGCTGATTGCCGATGTGGCGTCTATCTCACTGGGCGTAGTAGATCATCGGCGAAGTAAACAATCAGATAGAGCCGACAAAGTATTTACCGTGCTGAGTATCGTAGCGGCGTTTGCCGTAGTTATCACAGTTGTAACCTGGTATTCTCATCATGTCGATGTATTGACCGGGTGACTCTAAGTTTCCATAAGCAGACAATTCAACACTCCAGTTCAACCGACCTCGCCACATGCGAGGCTTTTTCTTTATATATGCTTACAGGTATTTAGTTTTAGCTAAACTCTACTACTGGATATTTATTGTATAATATATTTAAATACTTACGACACTGCCGAAACAGTAGTTGAAGACCTACACAATGCAAGGGAAGAGGTTAACATGGTAAACTTAGGTGTACCATTCAGAGCGTATATGCCTAGTCCTGTGAGTAGGGCAGACTTCGTCAAAAGCCTGCTGACATACAGGGATGAGACTGTTTCACCTAGAAACATAACCGACGGCTTTCGCTTCATTGAAGAAACTCCTGATGGCGATGAGGGCGTAGAGCTCTACGTATGCGTGACAGGCATAGCAAGGTCTATGATCCGTAGTGTAAGTACTTCTTTCGACCTGCCGTTTGAAGTCATCAGCTACGAAAACTATGTCGTTCATGGTATTTGCGCCGTTGAGGGAAAGGATAAAGCTTATTTCTTTAAGGGTTTGTTTGATCTTAAAGAATCTGAAGCCTTCATCATGTTGACTGCGGAAGCACTCCAGGACTGATCTAGTGTCAAAGCTTCACATCGTTAGGTGTGAAGCTATTTAACTTAAAAAAATATTCTTACATTAACTGACAGACCTTGTCTGAATAGAATTTACGAAATAAAATATGGCCTTGCTATATAATCCCTGTTCTATATATAGATATCGTGAAGAGGTTATTGTATAATGAAGTCAATTGATGCAAAAAACTGAAGCGACCGAAAGAGGGTAAGTAATGAACTGGAAAACAATCTTCAAATCACTTAAGAGCTGGGACATGCAGAAACGACTGTTAGTTCTCTTGCTTCTAATCGTAATCTATCGATTCCTAGCACACATTCCTGTGCCACTAGCAGAACCTGCACAACTAAAAGACGTCGTTTCTAGCTTCCTAGACTCAACTGACTTTGGTGGCTTCTTAAATCTCCTATCTGGCGGTGCAATGAGCCAGCTATCTATTGTCTTAGTAGGTCTAAGCCCGTTCATTACCGCGTCCATTATTACACAGCTTCTTACTAAGGTTATCCCTCAAGTAGAAGAGCTAAATAATGACGGTGAAACTGGACGAAAGAAGATCAACCAGTGGACTCGTATGATCTCTGTTCCATTCGCTATCCTTCAGTCAATTGCATTTATCTATATCCTTCGACAAACAGTAGTGGCAGGTAACACTACAGTACTTGAAGATGCCTCAATTAATGAATGGGTAATGGCCGTAACAGCTATGACAGCTGGTTCAGTCCTACTGATGTGGCTAGGTGAAATCATGACCGAGCAGGGTCTTGGTAGCGGTATTAGCCTCTTGATCTTCGCAAGCATCATTAGTCAATTACCAACCACAATGGCTACTCTATTCGGTTCACTGTTCGACACATCAGCTGGTGTCCTAAACGTATTTGGCTGGTTTACACTTCCAGTCAACCCAACTCTCTTCTGGGTGACTCTAGCCCTGGCAGCTGTTGGACTATTAACCCTCTACGTTCTAGTTAAGATTAACGAAGCTCAGCGTATTATTACTATTAACTACGCCAAGCGAACACACGGCAATAGCGTTTACAGCCGCGTTAAGAGCGTTCTTCCGATTAAGCTAATTGCAGCCGGTGTTATTCCAGTTATCTTCGCAGTGGCCTTCCTAAGCCTTCCAGCCTTCATTGGCCAAACCCTAAAAGCAACCGGCAACGAAGCCTACCTAGGCATTGCTCAAAACCTAATCGACTGGTTCCAAGCTCCTGATCCAGGAACATTTACCGGTACAGCTGCAACTGCCTTCATCTACCCAGCCTTATACTTCATCCTAGTAATCGGCTTTACCTACTTCTATACCGATATCGTTTTCAATGCTAACCAGATTGCAGAAAACCTACAGAAGAACGGTGGCTTCATCGAAGGTGTACGCCCAGGTCATGCAACAGAGGTTTACCTAAAGAAGGTAGTTAACCGACTAAACCTATTCGGAGCAACCGTACTTGGTTTAATTGCCGTGATGCCGTTTGCGATTGAATACTTGCTGTATAACTTTGCTGGAATTACTGGAGCTAACCTAGCGGTTGGTGGTACTGGACTTCTGATTGTGGTGACTGTAGGTCTTGAAAGTCTACGTCAGATCAACAGCCGTGCACTGATGGTTACATACGACGACTACAAATAAGCAGATAATTAAATAAAGATAAATATAAAATAAAGCGAGGGAGGGGCAGGATGCCATTGGCATTAAAAACTAAAAAGAAACGATCACCATTAATTGGCTGGACAGTCACAACCGTTTTCCTAGGCGTAGCAACTATAGCTGGTCTAACTGGACTAAACTACATGACTGGCATTGGCCCAAGTACGATCGTCTCAGCTTTAGGAATCCCTGCTAATGATGATGTGAACGAAGAGGAGGTAACTCCTCAACAGCGAGCTACTCATGCGACTTCGCCATCACATCCTCGATTGATATCTATTCCAGACATTAACGTCAAAGATGCACGTATCTTTGCTGTCGATCTTAATTCACGCGGTGAAGTAGATACACCAAAGAATATCTTCGACGTGGGCTGGTACCAAGAGAGCGCCCTTGCTGAAGAGAGTGGGGTGATGCTACTTGATGCTCACGCTCACGGCGAGACTCAGCCAGGAGTATTTAATGGTATTAGTTTACTTAAACCAGGCATGACTATTGAAGTTGTTAATGGTGATAACACAACCTATACCTACACAGTTAAAGATGTACGTAGGTATGATATTGCTGAGCTTGAAGGAAAGAACGCTTCAAAGCTATCTGATCCTCATCCAGACGCATATGCCAGTCTGCACTTAATCACCAGTTCTGGTAAGTATATCCCGGCCCTGCAGACATATGACCAGCGAGTCGTAGTAAGGGCTTCTCAACATTAATCAAAATACCCACGAGATTGACTATTTACATTTTCGTGGGATTTATGTATAATCTATATTTGTAATTTATGGCTAGTAACAAGGAAGTAATTAAGATGACAGGCAAGGTAGTCGAAGCACTACCTGGTACTAAATTTAGGGTTGAACTTGAGAACGGTCATAGTATTATCGCTCACATTAGCGGCAAGATGCGAAAGCACTACATCCGTCTTGTGCCGGGCGATAAGGTAGAAGTTGAGATGACCCCTTACGATCTTACACAGGGGAGAATCAGCTTCCGCCTGAGAGACGAACGAGCCAATACCAACCGGTAGTGGCAAGTTTTAATATAAATCATAAGGGAAAGAGGAGTTTTTGGTACGCTCATGAAAGTTCGTGCGAGTGTGAAGAAAATCAGTCCCGATGATCAGTTAGTGCGCCGTAAAGGTCGCCTACGCGTCATCAATAAGAAAAAACCTAAGAATAAGCAAAGGCAGGGTTAAGTATGGCTCGAATAGCTGGGGTAACCATCCCATCTGAAAAGCAAGTGCAAGTGGCTCTTACCTATATTTACGGTATAGGCCCGAAGCACGCTTCGACCATCCTTGCGGCGGCTAAAATAGAGCCGACCACTCGGGTGA
>CAYZJK010000043.1:0-4642 GCA_964479125.1 uncultured Candidatus Saccharibacteria bacterium | reverse complement strand
TTCATTGGTTACTATTATAGGCGCTTTAAGCGGTATGTGATGTGTCGTTGGTGTTTTGGGCTTTCATAGCATTGCATATTCTAAAAGTGAGGGCATTTTTTCTTCGATGAATTTTTCCGTTTCGCGGCAGGCCTCAATAGCGTGTAGCCTTTTTTACTAAATGCTGAATTCATTATACTTCCGTCTCTTTGTCTATAGAAGTATAGTTTTTTGGTGTATATGCTACTCTGTTGGCAAAGTAGTAGAGTCTATAGGTCGTAAAGTTATCTTCATGTATTTTTCCTAAGGGAAAGACTATATTATTTTCTGTAAATATAGTTTTTTATACAATTTGTTCCATGTATTTACCCACATCGAAGTAGTTGGAGATAAAAAGTCGATAATATGTAACATTTTTGCATATTTACTTATTTTAATTGATGTTTTTGCATTAAGATGTGTTCCGTACCTGTTTGTAGTGTGGGTTATTTTGAGATCGCCTTATAAATACTTTTCTCTATGGATTCTAGTATCGATGGTATGCTTGGACGTGAATTCTTTTTCTCAACTGGGCGTACGGGTGCTTTGGGTGCAGTATTCTGCTTAGGCTTGGGAGTTGGAGTTTCTATTCTTGGAATAGCTAGGTCTCTTGCCCTCTGAACTAGCTCGGCTTGCTTAGCTTGCCTAGTAGCTACATAACCACCTCCATCGTCAGCTATGTGGATGGATGAAACTGAGTCATCCATTAGGGCTTTCTTTAGATTTTCTTTGCCAGAAATTATCTGTTGAGTTTTGGCCTCGCAGTTAGGGGCGGGAGCTTGTTCGCACATTCTTTTAAAGGGACATCCGGCACACTTAATCGCTAATTCACCTAACTTGGGTTGGTTGATTGAGATGTTAATCTCTGGTCTTGATGGTCTGGTTCTTTCTAGTTGGTTCATTCGAAGAATACCTCGGTATAGATATTGTTATGGCTTATCCCAGCCTTAGATAATGATTGCCATAGACTCTTGGTGAAGCCAACTGATCCGCAGAGTAAGTAATATGCATCAGCTTGGATATAGTCAGTCGGGTCAATCCTCTCGGGTAGTTCGGCGGCTGGGTTATTAGTTTGATGATGGAATAGGCTGAGAGCTGAGTTGTGGCTGGCTTTGGTGATTTCAGGTAGAAAACTAGCGTCTCCTGTTGTTTTGGTGCTATAGGCTAGTGTAATAGGTTGATCTGGACTACTGGCGAGTGTGTTTTTGATGACACTCCAGATTGGGCTGATACCAACCCCGCCAGCGAAGCAAACCAAGGGTTGGCTGGTATTCGGATTGAAATGTCCATAGCCTTTGCTGTGACTAAAGGTAGCACCAGGCTTTAAGTTGTATAGGAATGTGGAGTACTCCCCCATCTTTCTAATAGAGATAATTAGGTTTTTATCCTCAGGCGAACTAGCTAGACTATAGGCTTTGCCTTCAGGTGTTGAGCTACCAGGTATGAATATGGTTATATATTGACCCGCTTGATAGCTGTCTAGGTCGCTAGAGAATGTAATGACGGCAATATCTCGTTCAAGATATACAACCGATTCAACTGTAGCCTGGTACTTCTGCATTTTAGTGTATGATCACCTCTCTTATGTGTGGTAATAGTATTTGTCTTGCCCGCTTCATCTCTTCGTCCGTAAAGCTGGTTGATAGTTCGAAGGATGGGGAGATGGTTTTGCCAGCTACAAATTTCTGTAGGGCGAAGCGCTCGGCTCCATCTAGTAGCTGACCGATAGATTTGAAATCTTCAACCTCTAGTTGACCACTTACAATAGTGGTGCGAAACTCGTGGCCAATAGAGGGGCTATTGATAAGGAGTCTGACACTCTCCTGGATTGCATCAAGGTTTAGTGGTCGAGCAGCAATCTCAATATACTTATCGAGCGGTCCTTTTATATCCATAGCAACAAAGTCAATTAGCTGGTTGTCGATTAAATCCTTTAGCATGCTTGGATTAGTGCCATTGGAGTCGAGTTTCACTAGGAAGCCTAACTGTTTAACTTCAGCTATGAACTCCGGCAGGTCTTGATGGATAGTTGGTTCTCCTCCACTGACGACTACGCCCTCCAGTTTGCCGACCCTAGACTGGAGAAATTCCATTATGGAGTCAATTGGAATGGTGTCGGCAAACCTTTCTGGTGAAACAAGTTCAGGGTTGTGGCAGTATCCGCAGCGCATATTGCAACCGATTGTAAAGACTGCGGCTGACAGCTTACCTGGGTAATCACCCAGTGACATTTTTTGAATGCCACCTATCTTCATACTTTTACGAGATCCTTTACTTTGTCGTAGTGTTCTCGCATTGCGAATTCGGTACGTTTACCATTATTCCATTGCTGAACTGGACGTAAGAATCCGACTACACGTGAGTATACTTCGCAAGGTTGTTCACATTGCTTACAGATGACATGCTCCCCTGTCAGGTAGCCGTGGTTCGGGCAGATGCTAAAGGTTGGTGAGAACGTAAAGTACGGCAGCTTATAGTTACTACAAATCATCTTAACTAGCTTCTTAACAGTAGATGGGTCGTAGACTCTTTCTCCCAAGAAGATGTGTATAACGGTTCCACCAGTGTACTTGGTCTGTAGTTCATCTTGTAGGTCGAGAAGTTCTATTAAGTCATCGGTGTAATTGACAGGTAGATGAGTTGAGTTGGTGTAGTATGGGTGCTCAACCTTAGATCCGATTCCGTTCGCAAAGTGAGCTTTATCTGGAAAGTCTTCTTTGTCGATCCGAGCTAGACGATAAGTTGTTCCCTCACCTGGGGTAGCCTCAAGGTTGAAGTTGTTGCCGGTTTCTTCTTGGTACTTCTGGAGTGTGTCTCGCATGAAGTCCATGATTTTTTCGGCAAATGCTCGACCCTTGTCTGATCCAATATCTACGCCTAGAAGGTTCTCGAGTGCTTCACTTGTTCCGATCAGCCCGATAGTTGAGAAGTGGTTTTTCCAATATTCATTGAATCGCTTCTTCAGTTCTCTTAGGTAGAATTTGGTATATGGATAAAGGTCCTTTTCGGTTAGATCTTCAATTGTCTGGCGCTTAATCTCTAAGCTTTCCTTTGCTAGATCCATCTGTCCTTTTAGGCGCTTCATGAAGTCCGCCTCATTTTTAGATTTCAAGGCCAGCCTAGGTAGGTTGATGGTTACCACTCCAATTGATCCGGTCATAGGGTTGGATCCAAATAGTCCCCCACCTCGATAGGCTAATTGACGATTATCTATTCGAAGTCGACAGCACATGCTGCGGGCATCTTCTGGGTCCATGTCGCTGTTAACAAAGTTTGAAAAGTATGGAATACCGTACTTAGCGCTAGCCTCCCAAAGATTTTCGATGACTGGGTTGTCCCAGTTAAAACTCTCGGTAATGTTATAGGTTGGGATTGGGAAGGTAAAGACTCGTCCATCAGCATCACCTTCGCATAGTACTTCAAGTAAAGCCTTGTTAAAGATGTTCATCTCATCCTGATAGTCACCATAGTTAGTATCGAGCATTTCACCGCCAATATATACTGGATTACCGGCCATATGCTTTGGACATTCAAGATCGAGAGTGATGTTAGTGAAAGGCGCCTGGAAGCCAACCCTAGTTGGAATGTTTACGTTAAAGACAAACTCTTGTAGGGCCTGTTTAACGTCCTTGTAATCTAGATTATCTTGGCGAATGAACGGAGCCAGTAGAGTGTCAAAGTTACTAAAGGCTTGAGCACCAGCCGCTTCGCCTTGAAGAGTGTAGAAAAAGTTTACTGCTTGTCCGAGGATAGTCCTGAAATGTTTAGCTGGCTTTGAGGCAGTCTTACCTGCTACGCCCTTGAAACCTACTTGGATAAGGTCACTTAAATCCCAGCCAACACAATAGACAGATAGTAGATTGAGGTCATGGATGTGAATATCACCTGACTGATGAGCTTTGGCAATTTCAGGGGTATACACCTTGTTAAGCCAATAGTTTTTAGTGACAGCTGATGAGATATGGTTGTTTAGGCCTTGGAGAGAGTATCCCATATTGCTATTCTCTTTAACTCGCCAGTCTAGTTCGTCTAGGTAGTTGTCGATTAAAGAAGTATCTGTCTGGTTGTCTATTGGTTGGCTCACGCTATTCCTCCAAGGAAATTTAAACCTAGCCATCTTAGCTATAGGCTACGATGGATGGTTATTTGTTCGTTGATATATTGGCTTAATTGACCAAGCTGTAGCCGAGTCGCCTAACTGCCCTGTTCTAACCGTGCAAAGATCCCGCGGTTCTTCCATTCGTACGATCATCGATCTTAGGGCGATTAGTTTTATGCCTCTAGGGTAAGGATGAATCCACTTATGGTTTGGGTTATCATATCAATTTAGAGATGGTTAGGGCTGTGATGAAGGTCACTTTTAAGGGACTTAGTATTGTAAAAAACACTAAATATAGTGTCTAAGGTGATATAGGTGTACTAAATGTGGATAGTTGATGTTATTGTCTGCAGGTAGCTAATCGGCAGACAGAGAGATGTCCCACTCTCTGAAAAAGTAGAGGTGGGGTTCGATGTTGTTGTGGTATTTTGAACTGATTAGTCGAGCCTGGTTGCTAGTCTATGTCGTAGATTTGATTGAAGTTGTTGATGCTTTCATGGCATCTCTTCCGGTGTACATATTCAC
>CAYZJK010000042.1:0-4813 GCA_964479125.1 uncultured Candidatus Saccharibacteria bacterium | reverse complement strand
ATCCCGCACCAAAGTGCTAGAATAAGCCTTACCGTCTAACGGTATGAGCTATCAAATAGGTGGTATTTTTTAAGTAAAAATACTATATAACCCCTGTTATGCTCTCGGTGACGTGAACCTTTAGAATCTACCAGTCCAACACCAAGATTAGGAGTACGCTTAGCGCACCTTGCTGCCTAAGTTTGGAGTTTAATCACAAACCAATCCTCTTCAATATCAGATAGGAAGAAAATGTGGTCCTTTAGGCACAACCAGTCCAACCATTCCGGCAACGTCAAGGCTTCTGCGGAAGCCGGGCGTTCTCATCGGGCTATCAACGTCCATCAGGTACTCATCGACGAAGCGATCAATGAGTATGTCGACAAAGTATTCGCTGATGTAGTCAGGATTGCTAAAAACAAGCCTGTCGAAACCACCTTCAAGTTCAAACTGACCGACATTCCACTCGAAGTCGAAGACAACTATGATGTAGCTTACCGCATCATGATCTTCGCCAATGAGAATGGAGTCGAGTTCAGGTCGTATGACGACTCTACCCAGGAGGTAACCTTCCTCAAGGCTGAACCTCCTCAGGTACACCCGGATAACGAAGAGCTGGAAGCCATCGTTAGCACTCCTCCGGAGCAGATTCAGAACCTTTCGATTGACGACTAACATCGAGCTAGTCGCCTTTGAGATTATGAACTACGCTCTAGAGACTGATGATACCTTCACCTATCAGCTACCCGATGCACCTAGCCTAGGGGTATCAAGCTGCATGACTTGCTACACAAGATCATCACTCGACTAGAGTTTGACGGTATTGAAAGCAGCTAAGCAGAAGAATCCCGTGGCACACTTATGGTAAACGGACTCGGTAGTTCCGACTAGCCTCTGCGCTGGAAAGGTTAATAGCCTCTCACGCAGAGGCTATTTTCATGCCTAGTAATAACTATCTAGTTTTGGTCAATTAGCTTCACTGCACCTATACCGAGTGGTAAGGTTAGGGCGCTGAGATGTTCAGCTTGATCGCAGTAAGCTCGTATTTCTATATATGAATCTTTCAGCTCAATGTACCCTTGAGCAGCACCACGCAGCATCTTCTCGCCTTCTGCACCCTGCAGGTCAAACTGATGCAATACATACTCCCTACTGCCCTCTGGGGTGTCAATCTTACTTCTGTATGAATCAAGCTTTACCACAGTCAAAGACTCGTCGGCTGCCGTTTGTTCTTCAAGATTTTTTAATAGCTCATCAGTGTCAACTAGTGTGTCGTAGTAAGAGAATGCCGCAAAGCAATTATTTGAAGCTTCTGATTCTTTTTGCAGTACTGAAATTGAAGCAACCGGCAGTTGCTTAAGCTGATCCTTATCGTACTGACCCTTCATGACTTCCCTAGGATTTACGTTACCTTCGCTCACCCAGCCTGGCGCTAGCGACGACTCAAACTTAAACTCTAGTGGCTTAGGGCCGTAGCCCATAACATCTAAAGCTTTTGGGGTAGCAAAAACACCAACCGCTATTAGTACTACCGATACGATAGAGAACTTGATGACATTCTTAATAAATTGTTTTCTTTGCTTTTTTGTTTTAAGCATATACAGAAGTAAGTATAACAAAGAACACTCACCCAACCTACAGATAAAACATGAGCAATCGGCCTGAATCAGCCTAAAAACTTAAGTTAAAATCGAGCTCCACGGGCGCTACCCCTGTTAGTGTGGTATAATGTTAAGTAACGCGTCAAAAAGACAAGTTCTTATTGCGTCGTATTCACTAAAGAAGCGAGGTAAAAATGATACAAATAGGAAAACAGGTAGTATACCGAAACCAGGTATGCACCCTGCTTGAAATTGCCAAAAAATATCGTAACGAGGAAGACTATTACGTTCTTCAGTCTAGCAACGATGACACTCTACTTATTCGCGTTCCAGTTGAAAAAGCTAAACTCAGCATGAGGCCTTTAATTAGTCGAGCAGAACTAAGGGACTTAATCGCTAGGATCCCAAGCATATCGACTATTCAGGTTGGTAAGCACACCAAGGGGAGCGAGTACAAAGAATTGCTCGACACTGGTGATCATGAAAATACTATTAAGGTTATTAAGACGGCCTACTTGCGTCAACAAGAAAAATTAGAGCAGGCTCATAAGCCTAATGAGAGCGATAAAGTCTTCCTAAGACAAGCTGAAAACATGCTTTACAACGAAGCTGCCTGCACCTTAGGTGTATCTTTTGAGGAGGCAAAGCAAATGATTATATCTAAGGTTAAAGCCTTAGTACAGCAAGAAACTACTACTGCCTAAATAAAAGCTGAACAATATGAAATAAAAAACCGACAGCTGTCATTGCTGTCGGTTTTATACTCACTGATCTTTTTAGTTCTTTATTTCAACACCACCAGCAATAATATCACCGGTGATAATTAGCTCAGGCGCACCCTTAATGACGTCTGTTTCGGCTCGATTCTCAACTCCGCCTAAAGCAGCGCCAATACGATTCTTTACCGCCACTCCTCGTGGAATAATAATCTCAGCACCACCCAACAGTACGAATAGGTTAATGGTAGCAGACTTCTTAATAGTTGCTTTTCGCATATCTAACTTAACACCACCAAGGACTGCTGTTAGATCAGCCTTCTTAAAATCTTCTGAGGTATTGATGTGGTCAGATCCAGCTAAGATAGCTGAGATATTATCAGTCTTACTTGCGTCAATTGTTTTATCTTCCTTGCTAGGCCTATTGAGCAGAATTGAAATACCGATACCAATAAACGCTAGCGGCCAAACTACACTCCAGAAATTAACATCAGTTAGCTCAAGTGTTCGTGCCTGGATAAATAGACCGATAAGGATGACAATTCCAGCCCATATGTAGTTCTTAGTGTTATTAATTAACATAAGAACACCGCCAATAATAATGATTAATGGCCACCAATCACTAACGATTTCGCCAGTGTTAGCAATCTTTAAAGTCTCTAATAAAAGTGCTAGGCCAACTAAAATAATAGCCCCGCCAATGATCAGTCTAGTTATTAATGCTTTCATGTGTGTAGTTTATCACATCATCTAAAACGTAACATCCACACCCTTAATTAAGTAATCTATACTACTTCTTTACGATAAAGTGATCAATGGCTACCTTGTCGCCTAATTGATCTAAGTGTGTCTTACAGTCCTGTCTCTGTGTATGGTGCACTTTCATAACCTCGATCACCTCTTTGCAGTACTGGCTATTATCTACCACCTCATCTATCTCCCCAGGCAAGCGGCCTGGCTCCATAAAGACAAAGTCAGTATTAGGCTCATCTCCAGTGTACGCGCGAGGCAAACAATGCACCCTAAGCCTCTTTAGAGGCATGCCTTCTGCCTTAAGGTCATAGAATACATGATGAGCTGCCCGACTGACGGCAATATGGTCTATGTGCCCAGTAATACCATTAGTGTCCATAGTTATTACCTCTACTTCAACAGGAACTACATGCGAATTAACAACTTCACGCATTATCTTTTTAATCTGATCAACCGCCTTAAGCATGACAAAATTACCGATTTTACCATCGACATACCCTAAGTGATGCTTACTAAAAGCCCCTAGCCTTCTTGCCGATTCATCCCATTCTTTTAGTCGAACTTTGTGAAGATTAGGTATATTGTCTGGATTAAGCCCATTTTGACCGGCAGTAAAACAGATTAAGTGAAGCTCTGCCCCATGCTTAACTTCACTAAGTAGAGTCCCTGCTGGGCCAAAGGCTTCATCATCAGGGTGAGCAAAGATGCCAAAGATTATCTTCTTCATAAGTCCAGTATATACACCTTTAGTCTAAGTGAGGGCTATGATTTTCTTTAGATGTGAGTATAATAGGCCTCTTCCTGGGCTGCCAGAAAATCTCTCGACACATCTATGTAAGGTAGGCCAAACTCAACACACTTCTTCCCCAGCTTACGGCTACGATCAGCATACTTACCTAATATATCTTTAAGCTCCTCATCAGATTTGTGCATAGCCCAATCTTTTGGGTCGGCAACCTCTCTGATTCTATCAAAAGTAGACACGTCGTCATTCAGCCCCATAAAGCAACTGGCTATCTGCTCACTATAAGGTGACTTGGCGACCACTGCCAGTTCGATACATTCACCGTTGATAATATAGTCTCACTCTCTGCGTACCATCACTTCAATCAAACACTCAAGACGAGGGCGTAGTTTACGTGTAACTTTATCAACCCCTACAGGAGCACCCACCCTGATCTTGGATGTAGGAGTGGTATTAAAGAGGACCCTAATGTAATCTGTCTCCATCGAACCGATTCTCAGATCATGAGCTAACTTGTCAGCTACAGTAGTTTTGCCGGTTTGCGGCAGTCCGCCAACTATATAAAAAGTAGACTCAGACACTTTATCGATAGACTTCTTGGTTTCCATTAACATACCTAAAACAATAAATTTTCCATATCATACGATAAAGGGGTTAACTATACGATATATTTTCTGTAGACCATACCAACTTTATACTACGCTAGAGCGAGAACGAAACAATAACATAACTGAGAGTTTAAAGATAAATAACTTAACCGATTCACTACTTATATTACTTTCACTAGCAATAATGGCGCTATGGGTAGTCTTACTAGCAGTACTTATCTGGTGTATTAAGAATATTAAATCAATAAAAAAACCAACTTGAAGAGATTCATAAGAAACTAAAATAGCGGCAGTACTGCCGCTATTTTATAATCCATAGACTACATCTAAACCTTTGGTGGCTTCGATATAATCTCTGGCTGGGGATGAGGGATTCGAACCCCCGATCATGGGACCAGAACCCACTGCCTT
>CAYZJK010000041.1:1626-5045 GCA_964479125.1 uncultured Candidatus Saccharibacteria bacterium | reverse complement strand
GGGTAGGTGGCAGTATTAACTGCAGGACATTGAATGCATAACATTCATAACTATTGATAACATATTTACTATGTTTAGTCCAGTGACTCTTCATGGTCATGATCATCTCGTTCTTCAGTATGCCCATGTGAACTTTCATGGCTGAGACCATGATCGTGTAAGTGTTCACCGTGACTATGATCATGAGGCATACTCATAATAACCGACGCCACTATCGCCACACCTAGAAGAAGTAGGGTAATTTGCTGTCCAGCTTCTTTGTGAGGTCGCTCATGAATATCCGGAATAATGTCAGCTGCTGCAATGTAGAGGAAGAATCCGGCCGCTAGCGCTAGTAGTGGACCTACATCAAAGCCAGACGCACTGCCCAGAGCATAGGTGAGCAGAGCAGTCACAACTGTCGCTAGCGCACTAATAATATTTACAATTACCACACGCCTTGGCTTCATGCCTTTAGCTAGCAGTAGGCCGAAGTCGCTAATCTCCTGCGGCACTTCATGAGCTAGAATCGCTAGCGCCGCGCCAATACCGGCCCCAGGACTTACCACAAAAGCCGCACCAAGCGCCACGCCGTCAATGGCATTGTGCAGTGTATCACCAGCGACAATTAGCCACGTATGCGCTTTATCTCTAGTCTTATCCTCTTCGCCGTGATGATGGTGATGATGAAACCAACTCAAAGCCCTCTCTAAGACGAAGAAGGCGATAAAGCCACCCAACACCCATGGCATAGTTGCCTCAACCCCTAGCGTATGAGTCGCCTCAGGTAGCATGCCAAGCATCGCTGCTGCAAGCATCGCCCCAGCACCAAACGGCATCGCAAACCGTATAAATGTCGCTCGCTTCTTGCTAGATTTTAATAAAATGATACCACCAGCCAAAGAGAGAATACTCCCGACCAGTGACCAGAATAATACTACTAAGTAGTCCATAAGCTTTTCCTGTCTATATTAAAGATAATTATTAACTCTAGAAGAACTATAACCTCACCAGAACAGCTATTGCAAATTTGTTGCAATAGCTTAAGTAAATACAACAGACAACCCTTTACGTGGTAAGTTAGCACGTTTGCACAAGTAGGACGCTATACCTATAATTAAACCGCTGCAAGACGAGACAAAAGACAGGATGACATTGAAGCAGTACAGCTCTTCAATTAGGAAGGTTATTAAGCGTGCCTTTACCATTTCTCCAGCTGTTGCGATCGTAAAATTAATCGACAGCGTCATTCAGGCCGGACTACCAATCGCGACAACATTCTTCGCAACCCTAACTACTACCGCACTAACGGAAGCATGCGGCGGCGGAGTAGAAGGAGCTAGACGGTCAGCTCTGGATGCCAGATAAGTTCGACCAGATGATAAAATCTCAATACCGTCAGTACGCCGACTGCAACTTTAATCAGCTAAATTCCGTACCTGAGATCCCGCTAGATAAATCTAGTCGAAGCAATTTGATCGACAGCGTGAAGCGAAATTTCCGCTCCCTTTGGGCGCCTATCACCGACTAGAGGAACACACCCCACATTTAGATGTGGGGTTTTCTCTTTAGCTCCTGTTAATATGTAAATTTTACATTTGCCATACAGACTCTTGCATGTTTTAACATATCCGTGTGCCAGACGGCACTATGTTGTTCTTTTACTCTTAGGAGAAGCCATGTCTTACGTCGAAAACGACAATGCGACCGGCAACGCCAAGACTAACTCCGACCAAGACCAAAACCACATCAAGCATACTGAATATATCGAGACTCGCGAAAAGCATCTCGCTTCAGCTGAAAAGATAATCGCTTTACTCGGAGATGATCGCAGTACTGCAGCAGAGAGGTCTAGACTCCCTTTGAAGATGCTTATCGCTACCCTCAGTGTCGAGATTGCTAGCACCAAGAAGAAACTGCAGAGAAAATCCTAAGCTAGAACACCCCCTACACGTAAAGAGTGTGGGGCTTTTAACTTTCGGATTAAGTACAATTCACCACTAATTGAAAAACACCGAAGTAATTAGCTTCGGTGTTTTGTGTGTAGTTTTCCTAAGTTACTACACGCTATGACGTACCTTTACCATGTCCATGAGCTTCTGACCGTAGCCAGACTTCTTGGTCCGTTCAGCCAGTCGGCTGAGCTGATCGAGGTCGATAAACCCTGCCCGGTAAGCCGCATACTCCGGACTGCCGATCAAACGACCCGTCCTGCGCTGCTCCTGCCAGACAAATGTCCGTGCTTCCATCAGAGAGTCGGGCGTGCCGGTATCGAACCACTCTACGTCATCGTCGAGAGTAACTACCTTGAGCTGATTACGCCTCAAGTAGACTTCATTGATGGCAGTGATTTCATACTCACCACGGTCGCTCATCTCGATCTGGTCGGCCACCTCAACAACAGAGTTGTCGTAGAAGTAGATACCAACTACCGCAAAGTTAGACTTCGGCTCGGTCGGCTTCTCTTCAATCGAGATAGCTTTTCCGGAGCGGTCAAACTCAACCACTCCGAAACGCTCAGGATCCTCAACCTGATAGGCGAAGATAGTAGCACCGTCAGGATCAGGGCAGTCACGAATCGTTTTGGTGAAACTATGTCCGCTAAAGACATTATCACCAAACGTCAGCGCCACAGGATCGTTGCCGATAAATTTCTTTACGGCATCAATCATGAAGACGTGGGCGATACCAAGCTGCTCCTGCTGAACTGCATACTGAATCGTAATGCCAAGATTGCTGCCGTTGCCGAGCGCCTGCATGTAAACATCAACGGTATGCGGCGCTGTTACAACCAACACATTATCGATACCAGCCGAGATCAAGTCGCTCAGCGGGTAATAGATTGTTGGCTTATCGTAAGTATCAACCAGCGGCTTACTTACGCAGGATCCATCTTCGTTCAGTCCGAGGGTAATCGGTCCGAGCCTGGTGCCGTTGCCAGCAGCCAGGATGATTCCTTTTTTCATGACTCCTCCAAACAGTAGAAGTGGGTGGGATAGTAATGGAAATGATCAAGACTACAGATAAATAGCCTAACAATAGTTATATCATATTTTTTAAATTTTAACAGTCAGCCCGGCCACATGGGCAATATGCCCCCCAAAAAAAGCACCCGCACATACCAAGAATATCTAGGCTAAATCTAGCCGTATAAATTATGTAACGATAAGCATTAAGCCTAAAAATACAAATTTACATCACTTATTTTTACAACGCCCTTAAAACATCGGCTATTCATGCATTAACACCTTACGGATACATTAGTTATTCAAGAATTTAACCCCTTGAATCACCGTGCTTAACACCGAGCGGCTCAATACAGAAACCTCATACTCTAAAACACTCATCTCAATATGTAAATACAGGAGCGGAGGAGGTAGGGAGATAGGCGCACCTATAGTACCTAGAGTAGTTCTAGGCGTCGACTACAGCCCTGAAGC
>CAYZJK010000041.1:0-1526 GCA_964479125.1 uncultured Candidatus Saccharibacteria bacterium | reverse complement strand
CGACGTGAGCTAGAGCTGAACTGATTTGGCTATGTGAAATAGTCACATGATCACCAATCTCTAGATAGGGGCTACCAGCCTCGTTTACCAAAGCCACTTCAACGCCTAGAAGACTAGCGACTAGACTAGGGGAGAGTAGAGCTAGTAAGCATCCATCTAAATTGCTATATCAGCCCTAGAGATATAGTATAAGCTTATGATTAAATCAGCCTTCAGAAATATGACCAGCAAAGCTAAAGCAGAAAAGCTGCAGCGCACTAGAAATGCGGCCATCACTGCCGCACTTGGTCTACTAGGTATGGCGATCTTAGCTCCCATTGCTCATTTTGGCGTTCTCGACACCCTTCATCAAGGAAGCCTATACGCTACGCTTGAGAATATAACTAACCTTAAGTCCGAAATACTTTTAGCAATAATTATACTAACTATCGTCGTATCGCTTGATGGCGTAGTAGCTATTGCTCTTATTCAATTCTTTAAACCTAGTAAAGAAAAGTTCATTAATCTAATGGGTTGGACCAGGATTATCTATGCTGCAATCTTTCTAGTAGCTATCTGCTTTTTAGTCGCCATGGTAACTAGGGTAGGGAATGCTGAGTCGACTGTGTCAGCGATGGTAATTAGTGATTTGAAGGGATTTTATACCTTCTGGTATATAGCCCTGATAGCTTTTGGCATCCACTTACTACTACTCGGTTGGCTATTTTTTAAAGCTAAATATACACCGACTTGGCTAGGTGTATTAATTGCCCTCGCTGGACTAGGTTATTTAATTGACAGTCTTGGCAAGCTACTCATCAATAACTACACGCTAGAAGTCTCAACCTTTACTTTTATAGGAGAAGGAATCTTAATAATTTGGCTACTTATCTGGGGCAGAAAACTTAGTAGCAGTGATCTAAAGAAGCGTTAATGTAGTTCAACTAGTTGAAGAGGTAAGACCTAATGTCCCGTTTGATATGCATAAGCTTAAGCTTTGTACTTAAGAAGCATGTTTAAATCCAAGTCTGGCTTCACTATCGTAGAACTCTTAATTGTAATAGTGGTAATCGGCATCCTGGCGGCTATTTCAATCGTCGCCTATAACGGAATTCAGAATAGGGCACGAAACACCACGGTCGAAAATGATTTGCTAGCCTAGGTAAGGTCATGGAGCTTTACAAGGTAGATCACGGCAGATATGTCACTCAAACCTTTCACCTCCGTGACGGCCTAGGAAGATATAAGATTAGCGATCGCTCAGCTTACGCACAGCATCCAACTACACCAACCAATCTGACAATGTGCTTTTCTGATAATGGCGAGGAGATAGCCGTTGCGACGCTCTCAGCTGCCGGAAAGTACTACTATATTTATGGCGAAGAAGGTTTTTGTGTTAACGAAAAGGAGAGCACTGAGTGGCACCACGACGATGACGATGCAACCGCGCAGCTCCGATGTAACGACATTAGCCCATCACCGACATCCAACTTCAATGGCTATAGAGGCACCGCTTCAAGCGACGAATGGAGAGACTGGACTCACGC
>CAYZJK010000040.1:0-5231 GCA_964479125.1 uncultured Candidatus Saccharibacteria bacterium | reverse complement strand
TAGAATCTTAGATGAAGTGCCTGGTGGTAATATTGACCCGGGTGAGGATCCGGCTGTGGCTGCTGCCCGAGAGCTACTTGAAGAGACGAGCTACCAGGGAGATATGGAGTTTGTCGGTACCTGTCTAGATGATGCGTACTCTACTATGGAGCGATATCTTTTTTAGAAACCGCAGAGGCTAAGATTTTTCATCTTTATCGTCAGCCAGCCAGCCGATATGAGCCATCGGTGTTAGGGCGGGCTTTTTGCTCATCTGCTTTTTGTTTCATTGTCTACGGTCTACATGAGAGTAGCCAATTTAATTCAGTTGAAGTAGCTTGGCAAAAGAAAAAAGTCGAGATAAACTCGACTGCTTTCTGTGGTGGGCGCTGAGGGGCTCGAACCCCCGACCCCCTCGGTGTAAACGAGGTGCTCTAGCCAACTGAGCTAAGCGCCCTTAATCGGAACTCTTAAGAGTATAAATAAACTCAAATAAAAAATCAAGCGTATTAGGGGTGTAAATGGTATAATCAATAGGAAGGAGACTCGACGAACGAGTAATTTTTTTATGAAAGACCCAAATAAAATACGAAACATCGCGATTATAGCTCACGTCGATCACGGCAAGACTACTATGGTTGACGGACTACTTAAACAAAGCAGTCTGTTTAGGGATAACCAAGCTGAAATGGATCAGAGCCTAATTATGGACTCTGGCGACCAGGAGCACGAGCGAGGCATTACTATTACTGCTAAGCAAACTAGTGTATACCGAGACGACTACAAGATTAATATCATCGACACGCCAGGGCACGCTGACTTTAGTGGAGAGGTTGAGCGTACGTTAAATATGGCGGACGGAGTGCTGCTAATTGTAGACTCGCAGGAAGGTCCAATGCCTCAGACTAAGTTCGTTCTTGGTAAAGCGTTAGAACTTGGCCTTCAGCCAGTGGTAATTGTAAATAAGATCGATAAGCCATCTAGGCGAATTGATGAGGTTTTAGATGAAGTGTCTGACCTTTTCCTAGAGCTGGCTGTAACTGATGACCAGTTACAGTATCCTGTTTACTATGCAATTGGACGAGACGGTAAAGCTTGGAAGGAAGTGCCAGATAATACATCTGAACATGCCGACCTTACACCAATTTTTGATGCAATTATTAATGATATTCCAGCACCAGTCGGTGAAGTTGATAAACCACTACAGATGCTAGTGACTAGCCTTCAGTACGACTCTTTCAAGGGTAAGTATGCCATTGGTCGTATCGCTCGCGGTTCAGTAAAACCAGGTATGCCAATTACTTTAATTAAGCGCGATGGTGCTACTACTAACACTAATGTTGATAAGGTTTACATCTACCGTGGCCTTAACCGTGAAGAGACTAAAGAAGCTGGTGTTGGTGACGTGGTTGCTCTAACTGGTATTTCAGATGCTCATATTGGTGATACTGTTGCCGATAAAGAAGCACCTGAGGCTCTGCCTTCAATTGAGATTGAAGCACCAACTATTAGTATGTATCTTGGACCTAACACTAGTCCGATGAAGGGTCTAGAGGGTGAGTTTAATACGAGTCGACAGCTAGGTGATCGTCTAAAGAAGGAACTTGAGGTAAACGTTAGCCTTCGAGTAGAGGATAACGGTACTGGCTTTATTATCAGCGGACGTGGTGAGCTTCATCTTTCAGTTTTAATTGAAGCTATGCGACGTGAGGGTTATGAGTTCGAAGTTGGCCGACCTCAAGTCGTAACGATTGAAGTTGATGGAGTTAAACAGGAGCCGGTAGAAGAGTTATTTATCGAAGTCGGTTCAGAATTTGTCGGTGCAGTGACTCAGGAGCTTGGTATGCGCCGGGCTGAAATGCGATCACAGGACAATACTGGTAGCGGTACAGTTCGCTTAGTTTACATTATTCCGACTAGGGCCTTGATCGGTCTACGCAACTTACTCATGACAGCTACTAAGGGTACGGCTATTATTAACAGTCTTCCTCACGGCTATCAGCCAATTTCTGGTAATATTCAAAGGACTCGAAACGGGGTACTGATTGCCTATGAAGCTGGAACAACTACTCCATACGCACTTAATATGGCTGAAGCTCGTGGCGAGCTACTAGTCGGTCCAGGTGTAGAAGTTTACGGCGGTATGATTGTAGGTATCTACAACCGACAGGAAGATCTTGAGATTAACGTTTGCCGCGCTAAGCAGCTAACTAATATGCGGTCTAAGTCTTCAGACGGTGGCGTGCAATTAACACCATTCACCGACCTTAGCCTAGAGCAAGCAATCGACTTCCTAGAAGAAGATGAGCTACTAGAGGTTACTCCTAAGAATCTAAGGCTTAGGAAGCGACACTTGGATCCAAACGAACGAAAGCGTGCCGCTAAGAATCGCTAGTTTGCAGTAAATAAACATAAGAAGTAGAATAGGGGATACATGAAGCGCAGGGAAGTATCTGACAAATTAAAGACGGCTATGGTTGCTACGGCAGGCCGATTGCTTCGAACTGGTAAATCGCCAGAGGAGTTATTTGGCGAGCTGTTTGAGCAGGTCCAGCTCAGCCAAGTATATGAAGATGGTAAAACTTTCGTGGATCTACTCCCGCGAAAGCGAGCTACTGAAATCCTTAAAGAGTATGAATTGTCATCTAAAGACCCTAACTTTGATTTAAGGGAGTTTACTGCCCGACACTTCTACGAGTTTGCTCCACATAAAGATAACGAGGAGTTCAATACCTCGCCAGCTGATAATCCAGTTGAACACATCAACAATCTATGGAAGCAGTTAGAGCGACGAAACCGAGTCGCTAGGGGTTCTTTAGTGGCTCTACCTTATCCATATATTGTGCCAGGTGGTCGTTTTAGCGAACAGTTCTACTGGGATACCTATTTTATCATGCTTGGATTAGCAGCTGATGATAACTGGTCGCCAATTGAGAAGATGATGAAGAACTATGCGCATATGATTCAGCGCTTTGGCTTCATCCCGACAGCTAATCGAACCTACTTCTTAAGTCGATCTCAGCCACCGTTCTTTGCACTGATGGTCCAACTTTTAGCTAGCAAGAAGAATCGAAGTCTAACTTACCTGGAGTACCTGCCTCACTTATTGGCTGAATATAGATTCTGGATTAAGGGTCAGTCTAAGTTGAAGAACTCTGAGATTAGTAAAGCTTATCTACGTAATGTCCGCATGCCGAATCAGACCATTCTAGGAAGGTATTACGACAATAAAAAAACTCCTCGACCAGAATCACAGCGAGAAGATGTTGAGACTGCTGAGATTTCTTTAAACCAGGACAAAGAAAAGGTCTTTCTAGATCTTAGAGCTGGTGCCGAGAGCGGTTGGGACTTTAGTTCAAGGTGGTTTAGGAATCCAAGTGATATCGCCTCAATTAGAACAACCGATATAGTACCAGTAGACCTTAACTCTTTACTCTACATGCTAGAGGAGACTATTGCTGAGGCTTACCGAATGATTCGCCAGCCTCTACTGGAGCGTAAGTTCAGGAAGCTGGCAGAAAAACGAGCTGAAGCAATTAGAAAGTATTTCTGGAATGAACAAACCGACTTCTTCCATGACTACGATTACATAGCTGGTCATACCACCGAGAGTCTAACTCTAGCTGGTGTTTTCCCTCTGTATGCCGGTGTAGCTACTCATGCTCAGGCAGATGCGGTCGCTAAAGTTATTAAAGAAAAATTCCTTCTAAAGGGTGGTGTAGTAACTACTCTTGAAGAGACCGGTCAGCAGTGGGATTATCCTAACGGCTGGGCGCCTCTTCAATGGGTGACAATCCAAGGTTTAAAACGTTATGGTCACGATGAGCTGGCTGATGAGGTTAAGCGACGCTGGATGGATTCAGTCGAGATTGTTTTCTCAACAAAGCACAAGATGATTGAAAAATATGATGTAGCTGGTGATAGTAGAATCGGCGGCGGAGGAGAGTATCCACTACAAGACGGATTCGGCTGGACTAACGGAGTTTACCGGGCGCTACACTCAAACTTCGAAGTGCCATATAGCCCAACTGAACGGCAGATAAGAAAGAACCAGGGATAATTATCCCTGGTTCTTTCTTTTACTTAACTCGTCTTGCACTACTTCTGGTAGGTTTCCCTTGCTGTGCTTAAAGCCCGATTCCCATTTATAGTCTTTGGCGTAGCCTAAGTCCCTAGTTAGGCTAGACGTACTATTTCTAATGTGAAGTGGGATTGGTGCATCGGGGAAGCGTTTAGCTAGATCTAGCATTAAGTATTGCTGGTTGGTAGTTTCGCGTGACTTCTTACTCTTAGCGAGCGCTAGGGCTGTGTGAAAGAGAATATAGCTAGCTTCAGGCATACCAACTTTATCAACCGCATCAAAGGCGCTGACGGCTAGCGAGAGTGCGCCATTGCCGGCTAGTCCAATATCTTCGCTGGCAAAAATAATCATTCGACGAGCAATAAATTTAGGGTCTTCGCCAGCTTGAATCATCCGAGCTAAATAATAGCCGGTAGCATCCTGGTCGCTAGCCCGCATACTTTTAATAAATGCACTAGCTGTATCATAGTGATCTGATCCGTTCTTGTCATAGGACGGCATTTTCTTTTGAGCTGCCTCCATGGCAAGCTCGGCAGTTAACTTATCTTTAGTGATAGATAGGGCAGTTTCTAAGTTACCTAGCGCAGAACGAGCATCGCCACTTGAGATGGAGGAGATGAAGTCTATAGCCTCGTCGTCTATCTCTCGGTCTGGGTATTGGGTCTTGATAGCGCGCTTTAAAATTTTAAGAATATCTTCATTCTCTAAAGGTTGTAGTACAATTACACGACTTCTACTGAGAAGAGGGTTAATGATCTCAAAGCTTGGGTTTTCGGTCGTAGCACCAATTAAAGTAATTAAGCCACTTTCGACGTGCGGTAAAAAAGCGTCTTGTTGGGCTTTATTGAAGCGGTGAATCTCATCGACAAAAAGGACAGTTCTAAGTTGTAGGTTCCAGTTCTGTTTGGCATGTTCAATGACTCGCTCGACGTCTTTTTTACCGCTAGTAACAGCTGAAAGTTCTACAAACTCAGCCTCTAGTTCTTTGGCGATAATACGAGCTAGAGTAGTCTTGCCGCAGCCTGGTGGTCCCCATAAAATTAGGTTAGTTGGTTGTTTGTGTTCGAGAATTTTTTGAAGGACTTTACCTTCGTCGATTAGGTGCTGTTGACCGACAACCTCTTCAAGGGTTTGAGGTCTCATTTTCTCGGCTAAAGGTTTAGTAAGCATT
>CAYZJK010000039.1:0-5273 GCA_964479125.1 uncultured Candidatus Saccharibacteria bacterium | reverse complement strand
AACCCAAAATCTTTGAGACCATCAAGCAGATTCTTGGCTGAAAGACCGGCTTTACAGTCGAGCACTTTGACTACGTCAGCGCTCTCAAGCCTTGATTTAGTAGAAGCTAATCTGTAACACCATCAGAATGACAGGCTGGCTGCCGCTATCTCTTCTACCAGCTTGTCATTTTGCTTCCATAACTGTGCAGTTATGCTGATGAGTCCAAAAGGACGAAAAAGCAAAACCTGACATCAAATCCATTTTCCTGTAAGGTAGGTTATAAGGGCTTATTAAATATATGACAGTTCAACCAAAAATCGTAGAATTCTTTAAAGACTACCCAGTAAGAAGACTTGGTAAAGGCCAGTCTGTTTTTCAAATTGGCGAAGAGGTTAACAAAGTTCAATATCTAGTAGAGGGCACTGTCATTGAATACGACATCACCCCAGCTGGTAATACTGCCGTCATTAACGCTTTTAGTCCAGGGACATTCTTTCCAATGTCATGTGTACTTAATAACCAGCCAGCTGCCTATGTATTTGAGGCAGCCTCACCGGTCACCATTAAACAAGCACCTAAAGATCAGGTAATTAAATTCCTAGAAGACAACCCAGACGTCACCTTAGACTTACTAAAACGCGTCTATATCGGATCAGATGGCATCTTAAAGAGAATGTCCTATCTAATGGGTGGATCTGCTGCCGATCGAGTTAAATACGAACTGGTTAATGCTAGTTATCGATTTGGTAAGACCAGTCCAGATGGCAGTATATATATTGAAATGAGTGAAAACGACATCGCTCAGCGCTCTGGACTATCTAGAGAAACTGTTAATCGCTCCCTCAAGCCCCTTAAGTCTGATGGGATTGTTAAAGTCACTCAAGGTGGCATTCAAATTAAGGATCTCTCTGCAATTGAAGATTCGCTTTCCTAAGTAGATTTGTGACTTTAATCACAGGATAATCAATACCGCTTGTCTATACTCTCAGTTAGAAAAGAGGTATCGAAATGAATAATAAAACAGACAGTAAATTAATAATGCCGCTACTCTTAGTTGTAGCTGCTTTCGTCCTATTGATAGGCGGTGTTATTGCCTACGGCGAGTATGGAGGAGATGGATCAGAAACAACTAGAGCACCGGAACAATCGACCGCAGTTCAAGCCGACAAAGAAACTACTGAAACTAAGGCAGAAGATACTATTACCTACACTGCCACCAATGAAGGCACAGCGCTTGAGCAATTAATGGCCATCAATGACACAGTAATAGTCGAGGAGTCTGAATTTGGTAAATTCGTAGATAGCATTAACGGACTCAAGGGCGGCACCGACGGAAAGTATTGGAGCTTTTATATTGATGGCGAATTATCGTCTGTTGGAGCTGATGGATTTACACCTGAGGGCGGGGAGTTGATTGAATGGAAATTCCAAGCTTTATAAAAAGCTCTAACTTTAAGATTGCAGTTCTATTAATCTTAATTGGAGTCGTCTTCAGGCTGATTCCACACGAAGCAAACTTCGCCCCAGTAGCTGCCATCTCACTGGCAGCCGGGGCCACCCTGGGTAGAAAATACGCTATTATAGTCCCCCTATCAATTATGGTGATTACCGACTCTATAATTGGTTTTTACAGTAGCGTTGCTTTTACCTGGTCGGCCTTCATAGCAATTGCCCTATTCGGCACCGTCTTCAAAGACTCAAGCTTTGTTAAAAAAGCTCTTGCCGGTAGCTTGGGTGCATCATTCATATTCTTCCTAATCTCAAACCTTGGCGTCTGGATTAGCAGCGGAATATACACTCACACCCTTCAAGGATTGGTCCAGTGTTTCTATATGGCGTTACCGTTCTTTAGAGCCACCCTACTGTCTGATCTTTTCTACAGCATAGTGATATTCGGCATACTTACATATGCCGTCCTACCACTACCTTTCCTGAAGACTAGACTTAGTAGTCAATACCCTCATTAGCAATAAATCCGTCATCGAAATGGTGACGGATTGGCTTCATTTCTGTCAGAATATCCACCATACTAACTAGTTCGGACGGGAAGTTACGACCAGTCAAAACCAGACTGGTCTTTTTAGATTTAATATCGATTAAGTCTTTAAGGTCTTCTATTTCTAGAAGACCATCATTGACTGCGTTATTAATTTCATCACACACGACTAAGTCATATTCTCCATTTGATACTAGCTCTAGAGCGTACTCATAGGTATTAATTGCACTGATCCGGTGCTCTGCCTCAGAGACTCCCTTCGCACTCAAACTACCAGCGTTAAAGAAACCACAGCCACCTTTATAGACCGTTAAATGGTTAGGATAGATAGTCTGGATAGATTTTAAGAACTTATCCTCACTCACTTGCCAATCTTTAATAAACTGAATGAAAGATACTCTCTTGTTAAATCCGAGAGAGCGGCAAACCAGCCCTATAGAAGCGCTGGTTTTACCTTTTCCATTTCCTGTATAAGCTATAACAACACTAGGTTTTTGCTTATGAGTACTCATGTTTAGATCTCGCAAACTCCACCAGTACAAGCTAGCTCTTTAGCTCCCACTGTCTGATCCTGCTGCTCATAGAGGAATAATCTTGAGAAGTCTATTTTTCCTAGAGCTTTTAATCTAGACTCATACTCCTCCTTTTCAATTGCCTCATACGGAGCCAATTGGTAGACGTGATCATTCCGAGGTAGGAACGATAGGCCACCGACTATATCCCAGTTCTTATAAACGAAATCCAGAACACTTATCCATTCATCATCACCTACGTAGATCGTGACCGAAGGATTATGCTCAGTGAAGTTAACTTTCAATCGCTTCCACTCTTCAAGCATCTCTAAAGCTGAGACATCACCACTAACTACTGCACCTTCAGGAGCCTTAACTGGAAACTCCATCACCATGGTACTGGCGGTAGCGGATGAGTAGCCAACCTCTGGATGAATTGGAATGCCTTGATCTTCAGCTAATTTCAGTAGCGGATCATTGACACTGATCCTAACTCGTCTGACGTAGTACTTAGAGAACCACGGGTGCATACCTGAACCAACGCCTAATAGCTGACCAGAGTTGCCGTGTGGCTTTACACAAGTAACAGCTGTTGATGCATTAACACCCAACCTCTTAGCATACTCAGCATTAGTCTCGACCGACACCTCTCTTAGCCTCTTCAGCGTCTCGTCCTGCCTCACCAACTCATTGTCATAATAGCCGGTAATAGACACACCTAATAGCTGCTCCTCTTCACAATTCTTGCGCCACTCGTCATCGAGATAGCCAAAGTCTAGTAAGGTTGCCTGGTAGGTACCTAGAATGGTCGCTAATCTAATCTTTCGCTCCATATCCTCGAGCGTATCCTTAGGTCGAACTACAATTGAAGTTAGGTTACAGAATTGCTTTGAGCGAAGGTAAATCTCCCCACATGGATTCATACCAATCTGACGCTGATCAGATATACTCTCCCATCGTCGCTTCGGTACCTGCTTATCTAGACTACCGCGATTAAAGATACCTCTCTCACCGGTGCCTGAACTGACAAGAGCCGTCCATTCTTCAAGCAGTTGAGTGGCTGTTGGCTTTGAATTATAAATGGCTGAATTATTAGCCATTGAGCGCTGCCCTTCAGTCTGCCAGAAAGCGCCCTGCTTTGAGTCACGCATCGCTTTATCATCTAGGGTCGATAGTGAGATTAAAGCCGATCGCCTAACCCCACCCGCAACGACGATTAAACCAATCTGACAAATAATGTCATGTAGATCTAGGCTAGATAGCTTACTGCCCTGCCGAGCAAGCATCCGCTTTTTAGTAAACTCCATTAAGTCACGTAGCGGCGCTGGACCCGATGACCTACCACCCATTGTCATTAGTCGTGAACCAGATGGTCGCACTAGTGAGTAGTCAATATGAACGTCAGAACCATTCGCCCAAGTTTCACACGCCTGAACATAAGCCTTACACCAGCCCTCTTTACTGTCTTCGACTACAATTGGATCTACTTTCTTGCCGGTTTGTTTCTTAATAACAGGAAACTGCTCGACATTCTCAGGCTCGACTGCAAATCCACAACCTGCTCCACACATCGACACATACATAATTTCAGATAAGTCTCGCCATGATGTCGGTGCAATATAAGCACAGTTATAAGCGGTTACGTTAGTAGCGTCACAAGCTTCACCAGCTGACCACAGTAGGCGCATTGACGGACAGACTTCCTGATTTAGTATAGCCTGTCGAACTTCTTCATACTCTTCGTCGGTAAACTTATCTTTTAATTTACCCTTCATATATTCCATGTAGCGGTCAATTGATTCGACCCATGTTTCACGACGACCTAAGTCGTCTCGCCAACGGGCGTAAAATTGATAGAAAATGAATTGCTGATAAGAAGAATTAAAATACTTTTCACTTTCTTTTACTCTATCGCGCACTTCCTTAGGGATTGCAGCTTCAACCTCTCGCTTCTGACTGCGCTCCTTAGCTCTTTCTTCACGGTAAAGAATATATGCTTTCGCACTATGTGTATAGCCGTGCAGCATAAGTTGGCGTTCGACTTCATCCTGAATAGCCTCTACATTAGGTGCGTAGTTCTGATGCTTGCCAGCTTCTACAGCCAAAGCCTTAACTACATCTTCAGCGACTTCCTTAGCCCTTGACGCCTCAGCCTCTTCAGTTTCGGCAAATACCTTACGAACCGCCTCTGTAATGTTTTTAATCTTAAAACTGACTAGCCTTCCATCTCTTTTCTGTGTCTTTTTAAAGTGTGTTTTTATTAGTGTCTCTATCGTGACTTCATCTTTTGCTCTAACCTGTGTCATCCTTACCCTCGCTTAACGTTTGACACTATCTTATTGTCTAGAAGCTAGTTATCCATGTGACAATAATCACAGCCTAAAAGAACATAACAAAGCAAATCTGCTCAAACATCAAAATTACATAAAAAGAAAGACCCCCTACTTTCGTAGGGGGTGTTGGAATCTTATCCTAGAATGAGATTCCGAGGATGTGAGCGATATAGGCGACAACCCCTAACGCCAGCATCAACACCACTGGGGAGCACATGATAATGGTTACCCGGATTGATAGCCGGCTGCGAGCGGTTACCTTTTCAGCTTCATACATCCGCTGATCCTCCGAATTATAGATCGTAGGTGGATTGTAGTAAATCATTTCCAGCTCCTCTTCAGAGTCGGGTGATTAACAGGTGGCGGGATTGCTACCTGCCTTAAAACATTGCCATATCAGCTAGTCTATCTCGAGCTGCATATGGACGATTCCAAAACGATTACATAATC
>CAYZJK010000038.1:0-5404 GCA_964479125.1 uncultured Candidatus Saccharibacteria bacterium | reverse complement strand
AATACCTTTCCCAGAGTTTCGCCTCATATTTAGCTAGGCTCTCGAATATACAATTAGTAGTGTCTAGATAATACCATAATATTTAAAAAAAGCAATAGCTAAAGCTTACTTTTGTCTCTCTCTGAGGTAGACTGTTGTTAATGTATGAAAACATAACAGTAGTAGTATTCTATTGACAATCTGTCGATATATATACATACTATTGATTAAGTAATAAATTAAACATAAATACGAATAACTATAATGAAATCAATATATAAACGACTAATGAATGCCATACTTGTTCTAGGCTTGCCTTTTGCTATGCTTGGCGCCTCTTTAATCTCTCCTACTGCTAGTGCTCAGGGCACAATGGAGTGTGGTGATGTAAAGACGTCTATTATCGACTGTAGACAGCTGGGTGGCGGTCAAGATGGGTCTGATAGCGACGGTAGTCATATCTTTGGCCTTATTTTAATGGCTATAAATATACTTTCAGCTGGTATTGGTATCGTGGCTGTTGGTGGTATAGCTTACGGTGCCCTACTTTATGCTGCAGCTGGTGATAAGCAGGATCAAGTTCAAAAAGGTATTGGTATTATTAAGAACGTTGTAATAGGACTGATTGCCTATTTCGCACTGTTTGCTTTCGTTCAGTTCCTAATCCCAGGCGGAGTCTTTAATTAAAGGATTATTATGAAAAAAATTAAGTATGCACTATTAACTATATTGTCTGTCTTTACCATCTTAAGTCTAGTTCAGTCTGCTCCTGTATATGCTCAGAGTCAAAACAATGATAACTGTACTAGTCGTCGATTCCTTACCTTCCCTGCTTGGTATCGTTGCCTGCCACGTGACGCCGACGGTGGTGTCAGGATGATGGAAGGTGGAAGCGGCGCTACTAGTGGTGACAATCCAATTTCTCGAACTATCTGGGTTATTGCTCTAAACGTAGTGGAGATCATCATTCAGCTAGTTGGCTATGTTAGCGTGGCGTTTATCATTATTGGTGGTTGGCGATATATTCTTTCTAACGGATCGGCAGATGGAAACGTTAGGGGTCGTAAGACAATCCTTAATGCTGTTATCGGACTAATATTAGCCCTATCATCTGTTGCAATTGTTAATACTATCGTCGGATCAATGTAGGAGAGAATATGAAATATTTACTTGTATACTACTTAACTAATACTTTCGCTAACATCTCAGCTGGCGAGGTGAATATACCAAAGGCTAACCCGGATGGTATGCTAACTGGTATTCTAAACCTCGTCTACATGCTAACTGGTGCCGCTGCAGTGATAGCTTTAATTATCTCTGGCTGGATGTATGTAATGTCTAATGGCAATGCTCAGACAGTGGAAAAAGCTAAAAATGGCATACTTTACTCTATTATAGGTATAATTGTGGTGGCGAGTGCGTTCACAATAACTCAGTTCGTAATAGGAAGGTTTTAACCATGAATTTTTTGAAGAAGATAGCTTTAGTTCTAGGACTGACTGGATTTCTAAGCTTGGCGGCAGTTATGCCAGCGCAGGCTCAGGTTAATATTTGGAATCAAGAAGCTTGTCAGGCTAACCCTAATGCTAACGTATGTCAAACTACTAACTCAGATCAAAATGTTAATAATATAATTCGCACCATTACTACTACCCTACTTTTCCTACTTGGTGCTGTTGCGGTTATCATGATAATCGTATCCGGATTTAAGTATGTAGCTTCTAACGGCGACCAATCTAAAGTTGCATCAGCTAAGAATACACTTATGTATTCTGTGATTGGATTGGTCGTAGCGGTGGCTGCATATGCAATAGTAGACTTCGTATTAAGTAGGCTTTAAAGATTAGGAGATTAATTAAGTGAAAAAGCTATTACCGTACATTGCAATATTAATAACATCAGGATTCATGCTCCTAGCTCCGATGGTGACTGCTGAGGCTCAGGGCGGTGGTCAGGCTGAGGAGATGGTGACTACTGAGGCTCAGGGCGGTGGTCCGGCTGCGGAGATGATGAAGGGTGCAGATACGACTGGTACACAGGGTGGTCAAGATGTAAATCAGATTATACAGACAGTTGTAAACGTTCTATTCTTTATTCTCGGTGCACTCGCAGTAATTATGATTATCTGGTCTGGTATTAGGTATGTAACATCAGCTGGTAACGCCACAGCAGTGACCTCAGCTAAGAATACACTTATCTATTCTGTAGTGGGTCTTATCGTCGCAATGTTGGCTTATGCAATCGTAAGCTTTATTGTCGACGCATTGGGTTAAAAATAAACAAAATATGCTATTATAAATGCAATGAAAGGAATTGAAATGAAAAAACTAAAGAATTTAGGATTAACAGCTATGGCGCTTACAAAAAATGCTCCACTAGCGGCCCTATTCGTTGGAGGTCTTCTTGTAAGCTCTCTAGCGCTTGATCCATCTCTTGTATCTGCGCAGGGTGGAACATTTGATGATGGTCTACGTGGTGGACTAGGTAACGTACAGAGTGACGATATGCCTGAGTCTATTGATGGTGACGGTGGCGTATTCCAAACTGTAGTTAACGTACTACTGTTCATCGTTGGTGCTATCTCAGTAATTATGCTTATCTTTGGTGGTATTCGATATACTACATCAGGTGGTGACCAAGGTAGTGTTACATCTGCTAAGAATACTGTTCTATACGCAATTATTGGTATTATCGTATCGATCCTAGCGTACGCAATTGTAAACTTCGTAGTTACTGCCTTATCAAGCGACGGCTAAGCCAACTACCTAGTCTAAAGCAAACCCCAGCCTAAGAGCTGGGGTTTTAGTTTTATGTAGAGATTGTTACTGTAATGAAGAGTAAGGTTTAAGGTTTACGCGTTATGTGTTGCTGTTCACTCCCCCATCTTAGTTGATGCTGACGCTTGTATGGTGAATACTCATATGGATAAAGCAATACTCTGTCACACTGAATGTGTAGTAATGATGCTTAGGATAATAAAAAACACCGCAGCTAGTGCGATGTCTTCTATAAGATATAACTTACTGTTAGAGGATTTGAATCTTCTTAGCCTGTTCTTGTTGTACCTTAGGGAAGCTGATTGTTAGAACGCCATCTTTTAGGTTGGCTTTAGCTTCATCTTCCTTAACTTGTACAGGTAGTGCTAGTGTTCGGCTGAATTCGCCCCAGTAGCATTCTTGGATGTGCCAAGTGCTCACCTGAGTGTCATCACCGCTTGAAAGTGTACCGCTGATCGTAAGTATTCCCTCGCTGATACTTACATCTAGGTCGTCTTTGTTTACACCCGCAGTTCGTGCTTTGATGATTAGTTCATCTTCAGACTCGTATGCATCTACTGCAAGTTGTCCTGGGAACTCATCTTCAGCTTCATCTTCAATATCTTGTTCGTGTGGTTGTGGCGATTGCATAGATTGAGATAGATCATCACCTTCTAGAAACGCGGCAGCCAACTCGTCTTCAATCAGTAAGTCGTCGTTTTGTTTACGGGCCATAATATCCTCCACTTGTTAGGCTCTATCGACAAATAGTCCCTTTTAGTATAACAAAACACTAGACTTATTCAATAGACCAGTGGTGGATACGTAAAAAATACAATAATATTAAAACGTTTATGCATCGATTGAACCTACTACTGTTGCCCCACCTTGAAATTATGTGAGCATATATCGCTTATGTTGTAAGTATGACTATAAGTCTCAGTGCTTGGTGGCTAGTATTTTTGATCCACAAGTGTAAGTAATAATTGAATTAAAATAATATTTGTCAAAAATGTCATTATTGCCTAACCCTTTATACTTACAGGGGTAAATGTTTTACATAGTGAATACCGGTATGATATAATTAAACAGTTATTTACCACCTGGAGAGATGGCCGAGTGGTTGAAGGCACCGGTCTTGAAAACCGGCATGCGGTAAAACGTATCCAGGGTTCGAATCCCTGTCTCTCCGCCAGATAGATATTTAAATCCCCGACCTAGTGATCGGGGATTTTATTTTATTTCTGCTAGCGTAAACAGTAGAGTTAGCTAGAAGCTAGTAGCTCCGCCTCCCCCACCGGTTGTAGTGTTAGAAAGAGCGGTAATGACAAAGTTTACAATCGCGTAAGATAGTAGCGCGATGATAATACCGATAACTGCATACATGATAGTGTTCTTAGCAGCAGTAATGTTTTCAGATTTTCCGCCTGAAGTAATATACCTAAATCCACCAAAAATAATCATGATAACTGAAATAGCACCGATTAAGTAAAGAAGGATATTAGTAAATTGTGCGAAAACTCCACCATCAGAAAATATATCTGTTGGCTGGTCTTGTCCTCGAGCTGAGCTGGCTCCGCCACTCATCCCGCCACTCCATCCACCCTGTGCTTCGACAGCAGTGCTAAGTAGTAAAGGACCTATTGCAAGCAGGCCTATAGCAAGGAATGTCAGTACAGTTCTTTTAAGCATTTAATACTCCCACGTTAGGCATTGATAGCCAAATTATATCTAATGGATATATATTTGTCCAGATGAGGGGCTGTGTTATAATACTACAAGTAATCAGCTATATGGAGGAGTACCCAAGTGGCTGAAGGGGACGGTTTGCTAAATCGTTAGTTCGGGGAAACCTGAAGCGGGAGTTCGAATCTCCCCTCCTCCGCCATAGAAAATAGTCCAGTTGTCTGGACTTTTTTCTATGTATTTTTTCTTTTGTTTATTTAAGTTAATTATCTTCCGATAAATTTTTAACCTTCTTGCGTCCCGAGGTTGCACCACCAAAGGCAGACACTAGATCGGTATAAGATGACTTGAGTTTAGTTGACTCCCCTATGATTGAAGACATGTATGTTTTTGGTGATCTTTTTAGTGCGCTCATAATAATGCGCCAGACGATAAATATTTTAGGTGTACTTTTTAGCTCAGCGTAGCCTTCGATATTTGAAATGAAATCTTTAGTTGCTCGCTTTTGTTCTTTATTTATATTCTTAGGCTGAATGGATCGAATTGTTCGATAGATGATAAAGAAGGCAAGAGCGACGACAAGCCCGATAAATGCGACTGGGATTAGTAGTAGTAATAGCCACGGGCTAGTTTCTGCAACTGTCCAAAGAAGGAGTCCGATTACTAGTGCGAAGATTACTCCAACGATAATAGCTATCGGTAGAACAATGTTTTTAACGAGAGTAGCTGCTAGTGCTCTAATGGCAAGTATGTGGGCGTCCATATTTTTAGTATACTATAGCTATGAGTAAAAGTATTTTCACCCAGATTATCGAACGATCAATACCAGCCCATGTCATTTATGAGAATGAGTCAGTTATTGCATTCTTAGATATCAGTCCAGTCGCCAAAGGGCACACCCTAGTTGTACCTAAGGCTGAGGTTGAGTTCATCTGGGACTTAGAGGATGAAGACTACAGGGCGTTAATGGATGTAGTTAAGTT
>CAYZJK010000037.1:1804-5548 GCA_964479125.1 uncultured Candidatus Saccharibacteria bacterium | reverse complement strand
GTGTTAGGCACGCCGCCAGCATTCATCCTGAGCCAGGATCAAACTCTCCATAAAAAATGTATTACCGAAGTAATACGACTCACTATAAACTGACGATGATTTGCACAACTAAATTGTTAATGAACATACTAAATCTGATCTCGCAACTCCACATTGTTTTGTTGATGCTCGTTCGCCTCAACCAGACTGATACTTATCATAATACATGTTCGGGCTAAACGTCAACACCTTTTTTTAGGATTGTGTTATTAAATACACAACGAGGCCAATCACCAGTCCTAAAACAGCCCCAGCAAGTACCTCCACTGGTTCGTGCCCCTTGGCAAACTTAGGTACCTGCATAGTACTTTTAGTGTCCTCTAGGATCTTAACGATAATCTCCCCTTGCCTACCAGATGACCGTCGGACCATCATCGCATCATACATAACAACCAGAGAGAAAGTTAAAGCAACCCCGAATACAGCCGAGTTGATACCTTCAATTAGCCCTATAACAGTAGTCAGCGCTACTACTGTAGCGCTGTGTGCACTCGGCATCCCACCGGAAACGTACAGTAGTCTTACTGCACGCTCCCGTGGATGCTGACTTAAAGCTAGTACTGTTTTAATGCCTTGAGCTGCAATCCACCCAGCTATTCCGGCGATTAAATAAGGTGATATCAATCTTCAGACTCCTCGGCCTCTTTTTCCTGTTCTTCCACTAGACCAACAGACGCCACAGTGTCACCATCCTTTAGTTTCATGATGCGAACACCCTGAGTAGTTCGACCTAATGTTGGAACACTCGATAGATCAGTCCTGATAGTTTGACCCATTGATGAGATTAATAATACTTCCTTATTATCTTCATCTACTGTACGTGCTGAAACAATTGGCCCAGTCTTAGCTGTCACTACCGCTGCCTTGATACCCACACCACCGCGCTTATGTGTCGGGAAGTTAGATGTCTTAGTTAGCTTGCCGTACCCGTTCTCAGAAACGACTAAGATTTTCTTTGTGTCGTCTGCAAGATCCATACCGACTATACGATCATTAGGTCGCAACCTTACACCACGCACGCCCCGAGCCACTCGACCCATAGGTCGTACATCTGTCTCTGAGAAGCGAACTGCCTGACCAGCTGAGGTGCTGATAATTACGTCATCCTGACCTGTACTTCGTTTAATCCAGCGCAGCTCGTCGTCTTCATCGATATTAATCGCGATTAGTCCGCTATTTCGGATATTAGCGTAGTCTTTTAGTGGAGTCTTCTTAATTACACCCTTAACAGTGGTCATAAATAGGAAGCCTTCAGAGTTGTCATTATCCTTAGGCATCTTAATTAGAGATGTCACCTTCTCCTCAGGCTGAAGTTGAAGCAGGTTAACAACTGCTACGCCCTTAGCTGCAAGTCCTGCAGCCGGGACCTCATAAGCCTTGAGTCGGAATACCCTACCCTTGTTAGTGAAGAATAGTAGCCAATCGTGAGTACTTGCTTGGATCATGTGATCAATCACATCCGTATCCTTTGTAGTCATTCCACGACGACCCTTGCCGCCACGATTTTGCTTACGATAGTCACTAACTAGTGTTCGCTTAATATAGTTCTCTTCAGTTAGTAGGATAATAGACTCTTCCTCTGGAATAAGCTCTTCATCACTAAACTTACCAAGCTCACTATTAATTATCTTAGAACGACGCTCATCTCCGTACTTATCCTTCATTTCTAGAAGTTCAGTCTTGATGATTTCTAAAATCTTATTCTCGTCAGCTAAGATAGCCTCTAGCTCGCCAATCAACTTAAGTAGTTCAGCTAATTCATTTTCAATCGCTTCACGCTCAAGACCGGTTAGTCGGCGTAGCTGCATTGCTAGAATTGACTTTGACTGAATCTCACTTAAGCCAAAGCGCTCGATAAGAGCCTTTTCCGCAATCTCTGAAGTCTTACTTCCGCGGATAATCTTAATCACCTCATCAATGTGATCAAGTGCAATCTTGTAGCCTTCTAAGATATGAGCACGTGCCTTAGCCTTCTTAAGCTCAAACTCAGTTCGGCGCCTAACAACTACTTGTCGGTGCTTAATGAACTCACTAAGAATATCTCTTAAGCCTAAGATACGTGGCTGCAGTCCATCAACTAGCGCAAGCATGTTGTAGTGGAAGTTAGTTTGAAGAGCGGTCATCTTATAAAGTTGGTTTAGAACCTTCTTTGGATACGCATCCTTCTTGAGCTCAATCACAAGTCGAACAACACCTCGTGCACTCTCGTCACGAATGTCACTAATAGTTGTAATCTTCTTCTCTTTAACTAGATCAGCGATTTTTTCAATTAAGTTAGCCTTATTTACAGCAAAAGGCATTTCTGTGACGACAATCTGATGTCGCCCACGCTTAGTTTCTTCGATATTTGCTACCGCACGGATAACTACACTACCACGACCAGTCTGGTAAGCTTGTCGCATTGGTGCACCACCGTAAACAGTTGCTCCAGTTGGGAAGTCTGGCCCCTTAACATACTTAAGTAGGTCGTCTACTGACGCTTCTTCGTTATCGATCAAATGAACAGTAGCATCCACGAGCTCACCTAGGTTGTGAGTCGGGATACTGGTAGCCATACCAACAGCAATACCAACCTGACCGTTTAATAGTAGGTTTGGAAGCTTAGCTGGTAGAACGGTCGGCTCTCGCTCCGATCCGTCATAGTTGTCTCGAAAATCAACAGTGTCTTTATCAAGATCTTCCAACAGCTCATTACCAGCCCTACCAAGCCTAGCTTCTGTGTATCGACTAGCAGCTGGTGGATCTCCGTCCATTGAGCCGAAGTTACCCTGCCCCTGAACTAATGGATAGCGCATAACCCAGTCTTGAGCTAAACGAACCATCGCGTCGTAAATAGAAGTGTCACCGTGAGGGTGATACTTACCCATCACTTCACCAGCAATACGAGCTGATTTAGCAAACTTACCGCCAGGTCGAAGTCCCTGCTCACCCATCGTAAATAGAATTCGACGGTGAACTGGCTTTAATCCGTCTCTAACATCTGGTAGCGCTCGGTCTACAATAACCGACATGGAGTAACGGAGAAAGCTGTCCTCCATTACGTCTTCAAGTGTTCTAGTTTCTAGCGTTTTTGAGTGAGTTTGCTCAGGCTGTACTGGCTCTACTACTGCATCACTTAGGTCGTCATTCATTATACGTCTAGCTCCTCTAGGCTTAAGTCCTTAGCTCTACTTTGGATAAAGCTCTTACGTAGAGCAACCTCTTCGCCCATTAACTTGGTAAATATAGCGTCAGCACGCTCGGCATCTTCAACACGGACCTGTACGAGGACACGATTTGCAGGATTCATAGTAGTCTCCCACAGCTGATCAGCATCCATCTCACCAAGACCCTTGTATCGCTGAATAGATGATTCACTTAATCCAGCCTGTCTAATAGGTGATTCATTTTCATCAATCTTCACACCCTTAGCTTTACGAGCATCAATCAACTCTTTTAGCTTAGCCTGAAGACCTGCATCTGTATAAGCATAGTCCCTTCGGTTTCCGCTCTGCTTAATTAAGTACAGTGGTGGCTTAGCAAGGTAGATATGACCACCTTCAACAACTTCACGCATGTACCTAAAGAAGAAGGTCATAAGCAGTGTGGCGATGTGGCTTCCGTCGACGTCGGCATCGGTCATGATAATAACCCTATGATAACGTAGCCCGCTAATATCAAACTGATCACCAATACCTACACCCATACCCTTAATCAAGCTAACGA
>CAYZJK010000037.1:0-1704 GCA_964479125.1 uncultured Candidatus Saccharibacteria bacterium | reverse complement strand
CTAATATCAAACTGATCACCAATACCTACACCCATACCCTTAATCAAGCTAACGATTTCGTTATTGTTCAGCATTCGATCAAGTCGAGCTCGCTCGGTGTTTAGAACCTTACCACGTAGTGGCAGAATAGCCTGAGTACGGCTATCTCGCCCTGACTTAGCTGAACCTCCCGCAGAGTCTCCCTCCACGATATATAACTCAGATTCCTTAGGATCCCTGCTTGAGCAATCTGCTAACTTGCCTGGAAGATTTAACCCATCAAGTACACCCTTACGAATTACGTTATCGCGAGCGGCACGAGCGGCACGCCTAGCGCGAGCTGCTAGTAATGACTTGCCAATAATCTTCTTGGCTATAGCTGGGTTCTCTTCAAGATAATAAGAGAAGTACTCATTCATCACCTGATCTACGTAACGACGCATCTCAGTGTTGCCTAGCTTATTCTTAGTCTGACCTTCAAACTGTGGATCTGGAAGCTTAACTAGAATAATGGCTGTAAGACCTTCTCGAATATCTTCACCAGTTAAGTTCTCTTCCTTTTCCTTAAGAAGGTTGTTTTTGCGGGCATATTCATTAATTACCCTAGTAAGGGCAGTCCTGAATCCAACTAAGTGGGTACCGCCATCAGGTGTTAGAACGTTGTTGGCGAACGGCTTAACGGTCTCGATGTAGGTGTCGTTATATTGAATGGCAATTTCAACCATACAATCTTCAATAGCCTTCTCAACATAAAACACATCCTCATGGACAACTTCTTTACCGATATTAAGATGCTTTACGTAGCTTTTAATACCGCCATCGAAGTAGAAGGCGCGTCGCTCATTTGTTCGCTCGTCAACAACAGACGTAAATATACCTTTAGTTAGGTATGCTTGGTGGCGTAGATAATTAACAACCCACTTATAATCAAACTCAACAGTCTCCTTGAAGATAGTTGGGTCTGGATAGAATGTAATAGTTGTTCCAGTAGGTCGATCAGTTTTACCTACCTTCTTTAGAGGCTGCACAATTGCACCCTTCTCAAACTCTACTCGGTATAGCTGCCCCTTCTGAACAACTTCCGCAATCATCTTGACTGAAAGAGCGTTTACAACACTCGAACCAACACCATGCAGACCTGAAGACACTTTGTATCCACCGCCGCCAAACTTACCACCAGCGTGAAGAACAGTAAGCACTGTCTCTAAAGTACTGATACCAGTCTTTTCATGCTTATCTACTGGGATACCTCGTCCATCGTCAGTAATAGTAATGCCACCGTCTTCATGGATTCGGATATCAACCCTAGTAGCGTAGCCAGCAATAGCTTCGTCGATCGAGTTGTCTGCGATCTCTTTAATTAAATGATGAACTCCATCGTAGCCTGTGCTACCGATGTACATACCCGGACGCTTACGAACCGGTTCCAGTCCTTCAAGTACCTGAATCTGTGAACCATCGTAAGATTCTTTTGATGTTTGTTTAGCCATAGTCCCTCTCTGTCTCTAGAATAATCAGATATAAGTCCCCACTATCATACCTGATTCGCCAACACTTTTCAACAGATACACCACTATTAAACCCCAAGAAGATTCAAGCCGCTTATGTTAAAATGGCAATAGTTAAATAACTTATAAGGGTATTATCCGTGTTTAAAAAACTAGTGTCGCATCTAAAATTTAGCCCAAGCCTTATTGGAGAGCTCGCAGACCTCGCCAATAGATT
>CAYZJK010000036.1:0-6081 GCA_964479125.1 uncultured Candidatus Saccharibacteria bacterium | reverse complement strand
CGGGCTGGACTAAACCTTTTAATATCAACCGGTGGATGAAGGACGGTTGAAGGCTGGTTATAGTATTTCTTAATTCGCTTCTGGACTTCAGTTGAGTTAGCTATAAATAGATCAACCTTCTGGGCAGCCTGGTAGTCTAGTTCACGCTGTCTTGGTACCACTAGAGGCATGATTAACTTCACTAGTGGGTCTAGTGCACCGTAGCCAGGGTTCTTAAGGTATTCTTCGTAATGACTCCAGTAGTATCTAGCTGGAGTGTGACAGTATGAGATTAAAACCTGGTCAGGCCTAGTCTTACGCACCTGGTTTGAAACTAGGTATGAACTAGTTAAGATGATATCAAACTCACTTAAGTCTAGTTCTTGAAAAGCTTTTACAGCTAGAGTTGGGAAGAGGCGATAAGACTTACGTAGTTTTTTAGGTAGCTTCTGTAGTCTAGTGGTCCTAACATCTAAGCCGTCAAAAGCAGGCACAGCTTCTGGGTTATAGATTGCAGTATAGATCGGAGCTTCTGGAAAAGCCTCATGCATCGCAAGGACTACATTCTCAGCTCCGCCCATAGCGGTTAGGAAATCACAAACTATAGCAACCTTAGGATTAGACTGATTTGTCATTTACTTCGCTCCTTGTTTTCTAAAGACAACGGCAATAGTTTTAAATAAAATCTTGATATCAAGCCAGAAGGTCCAGTTCTGGGCGTAGAATAGTTCAAGTTCAATTCGCTCATCGAAAGACAGGTTAGAGCGTCCACTGACTTGCCATAGGCCTGTTACGCCAGATTTAACGCTATGTAGAAGAGCGGTCTTATTACGATTAAACTTAGCTTCTTGCGGTAGGATTGGTCGTGGTCCAACTAGACTTAAGTCACCCTTGAGGACGTTAACTAGCTGAGGTAGTTCATCGAGTGAGGTTTTCCTGAGGAAGTTACCAAACTTAGTGATACGTGGATCGTTTTCAACCTTGCGATTCTTGCGATACTCTTCAGCTAAATCAGGTCGACCCATTTCTTCGAACTCTTCAGCGGCATCTTTCTTGCCGTACTTAGAGCTCATGCTTCTAAACTTGATTAAGCGGATTGGTTCAGAGAACCGACTAAGTCGATCTGAGACATAAAAGATTGGCCCAGGGTTAAGAATCTTTTGCAGGATGATGATAAGTAGGAAGATAGGCGATAAGAGAATCAGGGCAAAGAAGCTAACGATACTATCAAAGATTAATTTAACAACCTCTCCCCAGCCGATCAGTGGTGTCTGGGAAACGGAAATCATTGGATAGCCTAGGAAGACATCAACGGTGTTCTTACCAGAATAAAACTCAGGCTCACCTGGAATGAAGTTATAGCTAATGTGCCTAGACTGAGCAGCTGATAGTACTAGCTGGTTCTTTTCGTGAGATTCATATAGATCAGTTTGGATAATTGTATCGATATGATCTGAGTCTAGAAACTTAAGGGCGGATTCAACCTTAGAGTAGTGAATGATATTTAGGTCTTTTGGCACTGCCTTTTTTGGCCCGGCAATTGCAACTACTTCATAGCCACTCTTTTTTGTATCAGATAGGCTAGTGGCAATATCCTGAACAGTATCTGATGAGCCAATTACTAACACTCTACTGGTGCCAACTCCATACTTAAATAGACGAGAGCGAACTAGTCTTAGGGCTTCACGCTCTAAGACGATTAATGCGAATGATCCAAATAGAGCGTAGACCGCTACTAGTCGTGCCGGGAAGAGGGCGTTTTCTGTCACGAACTCCCAGCCTAGGATAAGAAGGATGCCAATGAAGGAACCAACTGCAATCCTAACCCATTCAGTTAGTCGGCGGTTATAAACCTGGCTTCTGTAAAGACCGAGAAAGAAGAAGGTAGCTATCCAGAGTGGAATGATTGCCATTAGTCCAAAAACGTATTCAATGGCATAAACCTGATCAACTAATGGCCTAGCGTCATATTGAACCCGTAGGACATAAGCTAAGACAAGAGCTGCGAAGAGTACTAGGATGTCTACTAATATGAGGAAAAGGCTGTAATAATGAGAGTTTCTGCCGAGCATATGGTGTAATTATATCATTTAATTACGGTATACTTATTACTAATGAATAACTGGCTACGCCGCATTTCAACCATACTTTTATCTGTCGTGCTGGTAGGCGTGGCATTTCAAGGACTTATCTCTGTCCAGGCTGATACTTTAGCTGGTGACTATAGTCTACTTTTCAAGTCTTGGAAGGAAGTTTTACTAGGTGTAACTACAGTTCTGGTGGCTATCTTAGTGTACCGAGATGGTAGCTATAAGAAGCTAGTTCGGAGTCGCATATTATGGTTGGTGGCTGCAATAGCTTTAGTCCATCTTATAGTTATGCTGGTATTTAATCATCCGGTGATGAGTGAGGGTGCTGGTATTATTATTGACCTCAGGATTTATCTAGCTTTCGCTCTTGCCTTTATATTAGTTTCTCAGTATCCAGAGGTTGGGCGACCACTTGTAGTTAGTAGTATTGTTGCGATGAGTGTTACTCTTATCTTCGCTTTCCTGCAGGTGTTTATCCTGCCAAGGGACTTCCTGGTGCTGTTTGGTTATTCTGATGAGACTATCTTGCCTTATCTAACGGTCGATCTGAATGATAGTTATATCCGGATTAGTAGTTTCCTTAGGGGTCCTAATCCATTAGGAGCTTATGCCGTAATTGGTCTAGCTGGAGTATTGTCTTATGGCTGGTTTAAGTGGTTTAAACATCGAAGTGCTGATCGTAGAGTCTGGTGGATTCTAGGTGTAGGGTTAGTCCTTAGTTTAGTGGCTGTTTGGTTTAGTTACTCTAGGAGTGCTTTAGTTGGGGCTTTAGTAGTTTTAGTTGGAGTGGTAATCGCTGTTAGTCCGACGGTTTGGGCGAGGCGCATCATGATAGGTTCGATTGCTTCAGGTGTACTTCTATTAAGCCTATTATTCGTTCTAAGAGATGTGTCGTTTATCTCGCATGTTTTCTTCCATACTAATGAAGAATCGGCATCAGTTCAGAAGTCAGACGAGGGGCGACTTGAAACTTTACAGAGCGGGGCTGAGGCAGTAGTGGAGAATCCGCTAGGGGTTGGAATTGGTACGACTGGATCGCCATCGCTTCTAACCGACAATCCACATATTATTGAGAACCAGTATCTATATATGGCACATGAGTCTGGCATAGTTGGATTGTTTCTACAGTTAGGATTAATCGGATGGCTGCTATGGATGTTCTGGCAGAGCAGGCGAAAAGACTGGCTAGTCTTAGCAGTCGGCTTGTCTGGTGTGGCTTTATCCGTAGTTGGATTAGTCCTTCCGGTCTGGGCAGACGATACGGTCGGTATTACCTGGTGGATGCTTGCTGGCGTGGCGCTTTCAGGAGTATACTGGAAGCAGAAAAGCACAAAAAAGGAACAGTATGCAAGACAGGGCAACCAAGAAACAAAAAGAATTACTAGAATATATTGATACATTTATCCAGGAGCACGGTTACGGTCCGAGCTACCGAGAGATTATGCGAGCGCTGGGCTATAAGTCAGTCTCAACTGTCGCCACTCATATTAGAGCGCTAATAGCTAAGGGTCTTTTAGAGAAGGGTCAAGATAACGCCAGGACCTTAAGGGTGGTACGTGAATTTACTCCGGCTCAGACTAATGAAGAGGCTTTTCGTAAACTCTTAGAAGAGAAGCGATCACAGTTAATTTCAATGCCGGGTGATAACTCCAGTGATATTGCAGCTGTATCAAGGGTGATTGAGTTACTTTTTGACCGCTAAGTGGTACAATAACCATAAGAATTATGGATCCATATTCACCTAATAATCAACCGCCAGCTACGCCGGCGCCTCAACAAACCTATCCACCTAATCCTGGCTACGGGCAGTCAGGGCAGGGTCAGTCTTTTGGTGGGCAGAGTAGCGGTCAGTACGGCCAAGCTAGCCAGGGATATAATCAACCCCAGCAGCAACCGCCGCAGTCTTTTGGTCAACCTCAACAACCAGGTCAATTTAACCAAGGTTGGGGATTTAATCAGTCGAATGAGCCGACTCCAGTTCAGAGTCAGGTACCTAATGATCCAGCTCATCAGCTGCCTTCGATGGGTAATCAGCCACCACCAACCAGTCTTAATAATCAGAACACTCACCTAACACCACCGCCACGACCAAAGCGTTACGATAAGCAGCCGTTCTTTCTTCGTATGGTGGAGTGGCTTAAAGGTCACTGGTGGGCACCAGTTCTCGTTGTCTTAGGTTTAGTAATCTTAGGTGATATTGCCTATCAAGTTATCCTGCCATATGATCGTATTCCAGCTGGAGTAAAGATTGACGGGTTAGATATCGGTGGTCTAAAGAAGGACGAGGCAGTTAAGAAGATTAATAAGGCTTATGCTGATGCTGAAGTCGAGATTTTCTTTGGTAGTGCTAGCGTACCTCAACAGACTACACGGGTAGCTGATTTAGGTATTTCAGTTAATAATAAGCAGCGGCTAGAAGGCGTGTCTTACCCGGTTTGGCTAAGGCTAGTACCATCTTCAAGCTTTTGGGTGGCTGCAACTCAGTCTATTCCTAAGCCAGTTTATTCTTACGATACTGTAACTATTGATGAGTACACGCTAAGGCACTTAGGTAATGATTGTCGGATTGAACCTAAGGATGCAACTATTAGGCTAGACGACGGCTTATTTAAGGCAGTACCGAGTGAGCCAGGTGGTACTTGTGATGTAGCTGAGTTTAAGAGTAAGGTTCGAACAGCAACGGTTGAGAATGGTGGCATCACCATTAAAGTTAGCATGAATGAAGAAGACGCTAAGCTGGGTGAAGAGGACGTGGCTGGGCTAGTTGAGCAGCTAAATAAGACATTAGGTAAGAATATTCCAATCTCCGCTAATAATATTTCTGATGAAATCCCATCAGGTGAAGCTAAGAGTTGGTTATCTTTTAGGACTGTTACACCTGAAGCACCAAGTGAAAACGAGCCTGCACCAGATCCGTTTATTACTTATGATGTCGACAAAGAGTATATTCAAGAGTTTGTCGATAAGTCAAAGTTAACTGAAGCTGTTCAAAAGCCAGGCGTAACTAAAATCTCAACCCACAATTATCAAGAGACTGGGCGCACCGAAGGTTCACACGGTACTGCCATTGAACTAGATGCAGCTGTGGCTGGATTTAGGAATGTGGCTGACGGTAAGGCAGAGAATGTAGTAGTTCCGGTTGTAGCAGTTGGCCCTAAGGTTGAGTTTACTCGTACATACGATCCAACTCATGAAGGCTTTAAGGCGCTAGTTGAACATTTTGTGGCGGATAACGAAGGTAAGATTGGAATTGTTACTACCGATCTAAGCGGTGGAGAGCCTCGGGTAGATATTTCAGTTAACGATCGCCAAAAGGTCGTAGCCGGTGGTGTAGAGAGTTTATTCTTAGCTTATGTAGCTCAGGCTGGAATTGATGACGGAACCTTGCAACCGACCACTAGAGTGTCTGGTAGTCGTGATTACACGCAGTGTATCGAGGACGTATTAATCTCTCAGGACAGAGATTGCCTAGATGGGCTACTTAACACTATGGGTAATGCTTACGTACAGCAAAAGATGAGTCAGACTGGACTTCATGACACTAACTTCTCAGGCGAGCAGAACATAACTAGCGCTAGAGATATCTATACACTTACTAGGGCTATGGAAGAAGGTGATGCCGGACTAAGAAGTAAGAGTAGTCTACTTTCCCTAATGCGACGAAACCTTACTCGTGAAGGACTATATTCTGTAGTTCCGCAGAATACGAGTGTGGCCACCTCTAACTCCGAGAACGTGGCCAACCAAGGTGCGCTAGTTAACAATCAGGGTAAATATGTTATTGCTTTCGCCAGTGAAGGTGCTGGTGATCTAGAGATTATTGAAAAGTTTATTAAGTCATATGAAGAGTTAAGGTCTAAGAAGCCACGACGCTAGATTAGCAGGGGTGAAAGTTTAGATTAATCTTGACGTTAGTTAATACGTCTACTATAATCTTTACAGTATTCCCGCGTAGCTCAGTGGTAGAGCGGATCGCTGTTAACGATTAGGTCACTGGTTCGAGCCCAGTCGC
>CAYZJK010000035.1:0-6093 GCA_964479125.1 uncultured Candidatus Saccharibacteria bacterium | reverse complement strand
CCCTCTCCCGCCTCGCGGCGCCACTAGCTAGACTTCTTGGATGGCGGCAGAAGTTGCACGAGATTGTTGAAGAAACTGGGGGGGTCAACGGGAAGAGCTCCATAGAATATCTCGAGGCGAGAAGCCGATTTCGCCGGCGGTTGCTGCCAGTCTTGGCATGTTCTTCGGCAACGGACAGAAGTTTTGGGTGAATCTGCAGCGGTGGTATGAGGCATGGTCTGAGTAGAGGTGTGCCTCTAATGCTCTAACTTTTCTTAGCTATTGTTTAGGTATTGCATATGCTTTAAGATATAGACATAAGGACTTTAGATAATTAAATAGATGAGAACAGAAAATGATAACAGACATGAAAACTAAACAGTGGACTAGGCGAAGCAAGAGAAGTGGTTTTACGATTGTAGAGCTGCTGATTGTTATTGTGGTGATTGGTATCCTAGCTGCTATTTCTGTGGTGGCATACAACGGAATACAGAATAGGGCCCATTCGACAGCCGTTAAGTCTGACTTAAATAATAATGCAAAAAAACTAGAAGAATATAAAATATTGAACGGGAGATACCCTTTAAATGAAAGCCAGTTTAAGGATGCCGACTTAACCTTTACGCTCCCATCAGGTAGGCACGCTGTTTATTGTGCAACGGAGAATTCAACCACTTCAGACTGGGCGCTAGTTATTTATACAGTCGGGGGTGGAAATAACCTATACAGAACAAGTGCCGTTGGTATAAAGAATTATACTGGCGACTGGAACTATTCCCACGAGATTTGTAGCCAAGTCGGCCTACCATCACCTACGACCCATCAATGGCTGAGAGGTCTCGACGACTGGGGTGACTGGGTGGTCTATTAAAATCCAGGCAGAACAAGTAGGAGTTAGAATCTATTATACCTATAACATCAGCATCGATTAGTTTTGGGAGCCTGAGAATCGAACATGCAAACTCATGCCCGAGATGCCGTGCACTCCACTTACCTTATTTACTTAAACTAGCGCCGTTGCTCATGCTGTCGCAAATCTCGCCTTTGAGGTCGTGCGCAATGAGGGGACCGGTCATTCTTGAAGTCGCGTCAAAGAGAACACCGTGAATCTACAGAAGGATTCGTATCAGTAGTGTCCGCTTTATTTCCTTTAGTTTCACTTCGAGCTTTGCTACGATCATATTTAATTGAAGATGCATCAGGAACTTCTCGAGCCGGAATGTTGATAACTACAGAGGTAGATCGTCTTTTCCTAGCATCTCCCATCCGCTTGACAGCACCTCGTATATGTTGCGTGATGCCCGGCGTAGCATGCCGGACTTAAGCTTACAGCTTTAATCATTGCATGTGCTCGAGTAGCTCTCGTGCGGCTGTCGACTGGTTGGCGTGGCTCTTGTGATGTCGCCTTGTATGTTTTTATGACATGGCTCACTGCATCGGTGTCGTGCTGTGGCTCGGACTTGGGTTTGATTGTCTCTTATGCTTAAATAAGTACAAGTTAATAATCTATATACTATGATAAAAACAAAACAGACCACCAGTTCAAAAAGCCAAAAACTGCGACCAGGTTTTACTATCGTTGAGTTGCTTATAGTTATTGTAGTAATCGGTATTCTCGCCGCTATTTCGATCGTGGCTTATAATGGCATTCAAGATAGGGCTAGTGATACCGTTATTAAGAATGATTTAAGCCAGATGTCTAGGCTGGTGCGTACCTATCATGCGGAGCACGGCTCGTACCCAACACATAACTGGTTCTTTAATAACACTAAGGTTACCAAAGATTCATACGATACTAGCCTGTATAATCTCTACTACTGCACAAACGCTGCGGAGCCGCGTACTGACTTTGGTATCGCCTCTAGATCTAAGTCTGGCCAAACATTTACTATCTCCTCGACTAATGGTATAGCGACGTCTGGGTCTGTGCCTCAGTGGAGTGTAGCCTGTGGAGCGTTTGGCGCTGGAGATGTGCTGTCTCAGATACATTTCAATTACGGATACGTCCACTCATCTGAAACCTGGCGACCTGGCCTCTAGGTGTCAGAGTGTGCCTATGATGCAAAAAAACAGGAGAGTGGATGTACCTACTCTCCTGTTGTATAAAGGCACTTAGTTAGTGTGCTCGAATACTATTAGAGCCTAGCTTAGAGCAGCTGCTCTTCAATCTCATCCTTAGTGTCGTTGACTGCCACTGCTAGTACTAGATCAGCTACTTCTAGATCAGCCCCTTCAAGAAGTAGGCGCTTTACTTGAGATAGTGCTGCTAAGTTGGTCCTTAGCGCATATAGGTACTCTACCACTTCGTCATCCTCAGGGAGAATCTTTTCTGCCTCATCTAGAACGGTAGACACTTGCTCTAGTTCACCTAGTACTCGGTCATAGAGTTCTTCTTCTGTCAGGTTAGAGTGCGGGGAGTTGTCTGCCGGGTTAGCTTCTCGGCCGTCATTCTTTAGTAGGTCCTCAATCTTGGCTAGTATCTGCTCTTTAGTCTGCATGGCGTCCTCCTTAGTTATTCTGCCTTGATAGTATCAAGTAATGGAGCGAGTGCATGGCTATCTTAACTTACTGAGCGCCTCTACAGATTTGTAGGATATTATTAGAATGGTCAAGACTAGTAGAGTCAGGTAGATTAGCCCAAGTGTAAGGTAGATTCCTGATTCGTAGTATTGATGCATCTTGAATGAGGCGATAGCTGATGCTGCTAGTGGGAAGGTATAGGCCCACCAGGAGACGAAGAGCTTAGATGGTGTTAGCTTTCGTATATTGCCAATTACCACCACAGACAAGGCTACGCCAAAGGAGTAGAGTAGGGTTGTAATAGTACTATCTATCCCCATTCCTAGTAGTGATACGGCGCCAATCATCGGTGGAGCGATGAGAATGAAATAAGTCGGCCTGAGTCTTTCGGGTAGTTTGGCATAAAGATTAGTCGGCGTAGCGAGCCTAGCGTAAATCGGCGGTAACATCAGTAGTCCGGTGGCTAGGAAGATCCATAGTATCTCAGGTGGGGCAAAGCTTGCGCCTGCGATAGGTATTAGCATGGTGCTGGCTATCGGCATTAGGATAGCTGGATTAATGGCTGACTCTAATTTTCCAGTAGCATCAAACAGCCAGCCAGACAGGATGTAGATTAATACTCCTGCGGACAGTAAGGTGCCTACTAACCATAGAGCCAGGGATACACCTTCGTTAATAGTTAAGAATGAAATAGACAAAAGCTGCAGACTAATTGCGATACCGGCTAGAAAGTTTCTCCCTACTGGGTCTTTAGCTTCTTTGAGTGCAATTTTAGGGTTGATATATAGCTTATGTAGGTAGGCTAGCGTGGTTAGTGTGTAGATGGCTACGGTCAGGATGAGCAGTATCTGACTAGCTAGTTCGATACCGCTCGATGAGATAATCTGGCCAAGAGATTGCAGTGACACCGTTAGTCCAGCAAAGCCCATGGTAGCTGCAAACACACCAAGTGGCACGGTCTTGGCGTGGTTCAGGATGGCGTTAGTGGGCATAGTTAAATTACTCCTTTGATAAAAGTAGTTAATAAGAATGTGCTATAAAGAGCGTGAGGTAAAGAGTGAGCTAACTGACTACCAGTTAGCTTCGACTTGGTCCTTATTGATGCCATTTACTAAATTAGTAAAGCCCTGCTGAGCAAGAAGTTGCATTCCGACGTTTGACCTGGCGCCACTGCGACAGTATAGGACGATCTCGGTGTCTTTAGGGAGGTCAGCTAGTTCTTTTGGCATTCCTTCCATTAACTTAGACGGAGGGATGTTAAGTGCTCCTTTGACGTGACCCGATGCAAACTCATGTGACTCTCTAACGTCTACAAATACTGTACTCATAATAATTTCTACCCTTCTGTTTAGATTTGCCTTTTAATTCTGGCTTACACTTCTAATATTACAGGATTAATACTTAATGTAAATAGTTTACAATAACAAATGAATCGATTATGCTAGGTATATGATTGAGGAAAGTAATAAGCAAGATAAATTAAACAGCGAACAGTCAAGCTACGACCTAGTGACTATTGGCGCTGGTCCAGCCGCCTTAACGGCTGCTATCTATACAGGGCGCGAGGAAATTAGCACACTACTGGTTGAAAAGGGTATTGCCGGTGGTATGACTGCTACTACCGACTGGATAGATAACTACCCAGGCTATGCAGATGGTATTGGCGGCACGCAGCTAGCTGAAGAGATGCGGCGTCAGGCTGAGCGCTTCGGCGCTAAGCTGAAGTTTGACGAAGTACTTGAACTAACTAAGGGGGATAAGGGATTTAGCTTGAAGCTAGCCCGGAGTGGTGAAGTGAAGTCTAAGGCGGTATTAATTGCTGTTGGCTCTAATTATAAGCGGCTAGTTGTGCCGGGTGAGGACGAGTACTATGCACGAGGTGTTCACTACTGTGTAACCTGTGACGGTGCTTTCTATAAGGACCGAAGAGTGGTTATTGTTGGTGGCGGCAATACGGCCATTCAAGGGGCGATTTCACTAGCTAAGATAGCTACTAGTGTAGATGTAATTGTTAGGAGTAAGATTAGAGCTTCAGAAGTGCTGCAGAGGAAACTAGCTAAACTAAGTGATAGGGTGACCATTCACTACGGACATACCGTCGACTCTATAGATACCGCCGATAATAAGGTGGTTGGCATTAATCTATTGGACGCTAGTCAGGAGCCAAAGCAAATCTCAGCTGACGGTGTCTTCGTCTTAATTGGGTTAACTCCTAATACTCAGTTCCTAAGCGAGAGTGGTGTCCGGCTTGATTCCGAAGGCTTCGTCCTAGCTGATAGTTCACTCGAGACTAATATCCCCGGCCTATTCGTAGCTGGAGACGCTAGGAGCGGCGCACCGATGCAGGTGGGGGCGGCAACTGGTGACGGAGTGTTGGCAGCTCTGAGTATTAGAGACTACCTAGGAGAGCTTGATGACTAAGATAGCTGTCGATCGCTCAACTAAGTACGTTAAAGCCGTGCGCGTAGTATTAAAGGAGCTAGGACATGCTACTAACGCTGAGATAGCGGCCCAGGTTAGGGAGGAGTTCCCTAATGTTAGCCCAACTACTATTCACCGGGTAACTTCTAGGTTATTTGCTCATGGTGAAATTGGATTAGCGCCATCAAAGGATAACAACTCAATGCGCTTTGATTATAACTCTGCTCCGCATGATCACTTCGTCTGTATTTCCTGCGAGATAATTAGGGATGCAGCAATTGGTAAGGAGGCTAGAGAGAATTTAGAAAGGTCTATTGGACTCGACTGTTCTATCTCGGGTAGTATCACTATCTCAGGTGTATGTAAGAAGTGTAAGGCATCGTAAAAAGTTATAAGGAGTATAGGTAGGGGATATGAGAATAGCAGCAATCGGAGGTGGGTTAATTGTCATAGCACTAGTGACCGCCTTAACGGGTCAAGCTAGCGATAGTAGTTCGGCTAGTGAATCTTCTGACAGTAGTATTAGCGCCAATGTCGAGTCTGGTGGCGATGCGCCAACTATCCAGACTATTAATAGCGAGATTGAGTCAGGTCAAGCAACGCTACTAGATGTCAGAACCAAAGCTGAATTCGATCAGGGGCACTTCAGGGGAGCCAAGTTGCACGACTCAGTCAAGCTGGATAGCGGTCAGATGCCGGAGTTAGATAAGGATAGTAAGATCTATCTTTACTGTCGCAGCGGTAATCGCTCATCACAGTCAATCAAGACTCTCGAAGCGGCTGGATTTACCAACGTGGTGGATCTAGGTGGTCTTCCGGATGTCCAGAAGCTCGGCGGCGAGTTGGTGAAGTAGTTTATTACATAGTCCCTTAATCAAGAGGTTGATCTAACGATAAAAAATAATACAAGGAGGATTAAGTGATGGAAGTAACAGTCTATAGCACAGAGAGCTGTTCGTACTGTGTCAGCTTAAAGCAGTGGCTAGATAATAAGGACGTAAAATATACTGACTACAAGGTAGATAAAAACCCTTACGCAGCACAAATGATGGTTAATGAAAGTGGCCAAAGGGGTGTACCCTTTACTACCATTAAACATAAGGATGGTACGGTAGATAAAATCTTAGGCTTCGATCGAATCCAAATCGAACAGTCACTCGCTAAGGGGTAGAG
>CAYZJK010000034.1:0-6757 GCA_964479125.1 uncultured Candidatus Saccharibacteria bacterium | reverse complement strand
ATACCAACCCGGTTGCCAAAGCACCCCCATCTGAGACTACTCGGGGTGGATATTTGTAGAATTGAGGTATAATAGTAATATCATGGCAGATATGTTTGAAAAGCCCAACAGAGACGAGTATAACCCTGCTGAAAGGATTCGTATCGCTGAGCAAGCTGCTCAAAATCAAGTAGAGGCTGGACTTCGAGATAACAATTCTACTGGCCTTGACGAAGATACTGTAGGTCAAAAGGAATCAGACGGAGGAGTAAATAGCCCTCTCGGGTCAGACTCATCTTTTGATAGTAGCGAGGTAGGAAAGCGAAGAAACAAAGATGGCAGTACCCAGACTATTTCACGTAATCCGTCGTCTAAGCCAACTTCACGTCAAATAGCCAGAAAGCTAACCGGCTCACTTCGTGGTAGACTCGGCATCATAGGCCTCCTTACTACTTTCGGGGTTAGTGGTGGATTACTTGTAGCATTCTTTGGCCCTGCTAGTATGCTAATTAATGTTTCACAAAACCTCGCCCTCAACAATGACAGTTCCTCCACAGTGCTCGAGAGGAGACTATTTAAAGTACTTAATTCTGCTCTTAGTTCCGATTCTGCAGATTTATGTGCATCAAGCAACAAGATTCGCTGTAAACAGGGTCGTATAGGCAATAATGTTCTCAGAAAGATGGCGAGCAATGGTATCGTACCTATGCGTAACGGCACCCCAATGAACCCGGGTAGAACTGGCTACGCAAAACAGAATCCGACTCATTTTAGAATCAACGGAACTGATGTTTCAATAAAAGATCTACCAAGTCACCTGAGTAAACCAGAGAATAAAGGCCTTGCAGGCAAAGTGTACGGTAGGCGGGGTGTTATAAATATGCAGGTTCGCGCGTGGGCGGGTAAGCATATCAGTGGTAGGTTCTTTACTAAGCTTAATATAAGTAGAAAAGGAGGCGTTGTTAGTAGGGCAATGAAGTCATTGGCAGCTAACGAGCGAGTTAAGAATGTCAAAAATTCATATTCAAAGCTATCGGGCCAAGCAAACCGTATTAGTACTTTGGCTAGTAATAAAGTGTCAAAAGGCATCATTAAGGCTGGCAATAGAGCAGGTCCCGCGTATGCGCTCGCCGTGGGAGCCTGTGCAACCGTAAAAGCACCAAAATACATTGCTGCAGGAGTGGCAGCGATTGAGTTAATATCCCTTGTAAAGCTTGTTAGTGATATTGTGCTTGGTCCTGGAACTAGTGCGCAGATGCAGGGACTAGATGATACTATCAGTTTCACGGGTGAGGACGCAGAAGTAGTAGGTAAAGCCCTTACTGAGACAACTCCCCGAGAAAGTGATAGCAAACATACCTCCGCACTGGACTCTAAATACCTACTTACGGCTCTTGGCGTAAGTAGTAGTAAGCTCCCTATGTCTAGTTTTGTACCCGGATATGGAGCGTTAAATAGTCCAGCATTAAATGCCCTGGCGACAGTTGAGGATAATCTAGAGCCTGCATGTAACGTAATCATGGCGCCGGGAACCATGTACTCTATGATGGCAGGAAATGCAGTTGTTACTGTGGCAGCAAGTGCAACGGTTATCGGTGGTATCGTGAAAGTAGCTGGTTCATGGCTTATTTCTTCTGCAGCAGCGGCCATCGGGGGAATGATTGTCGAGGGAGCAGCAAAGGCAGCGATAGAGGCTCTCGCAGAAACCGACGCTATAGACTCAGCGGTAGGTGAAAAGCTTGGCGATGCCCTTGGAGTAGCCGCGACTGCATTTTTTGCTTCGGGGTCAATGTCGCGCCTTATACCTGGAACAACTATGTCGCGTTTAGCTGAGTTCAATGACATAAAACAGGAGCAAGAGGAGTTCCAAAAGCAAATGGACATCGCTTCGCTCAGCCCGTTTGATACATCAAGTAGATATACACTCCTTGGAAGTATTGTACATAATCTTCAAGTAGGCATGCTGCAAAGCGGCAACTTTAACAATTCTCTCTCATCTGTCGTTTCAAATATCATGCGCCTCCCAGCGACCGCTCTCTCATTCTCAAAAACCGTTAATGCTGCAACTGAAATATCCACTCAACTATGCGGATATGCCGAAGAGTTTGGCCTCAACACAGGCGACCCCAATACTGAGCCAGCTATTAATATGGCTGGTATGCCTTGTACTGGTATTACGCATGAAATGGACTCTATGACTATGGACGAAGCAATTACTATACTGGCCGACGAGGAAGGGTGGATAGATAAGAATGTCGACATACCAGACGGTGCAACTATAGACGACCTCATTTCTATAGGTTTTATTATTAAGGATACGCCAATGACCGACTATATAGAGGATTGTGGTGACCCCTCGACGGGCGACTATCTCTTTAATTCTGCGAGTTGTGTTATAGCGGATGGTGATGGTGATGCGGACGAAGAAGAGCTCAACAGAAGGCTCGATCTCATATGTGAAAATGTTAAAAATGACACTGTCGATTCAACTAATCCTGTCACTAAGTGCTACAGTGAGGAGACTGCTTTAGAAAACTCAGGAGAGGCATCGGCCGACGCCCCTTCATCTCGATCTCTCATGGCCGCTGTTGTCTTTCTCATAGACTATCAAGTTAGTTCTATACTGAGCGGCGATGATGATGGAGACACAACAATAGCAACAGAAGGCAGTTCGACAGATTCAACAGAAGGCAGTTCGACAGATTCAACAGCAGGACTACCGCCAAGCGAAGGAAAGATAGTCAGTCCCGTCCCTGAGGGGGTCAGTGCATACATATCAGCAGGTTACGGTGCATACCCAAGTAGTGGCAAAGCTCACTGGGGTATTGACTTTGCTGGCTCTGGCTGGAGTTTCCGTTCAATATGCGATGGAACAATAAAGCAAGTCAGTAATAATGGTGACCGTAACGGTGCTAAGACTAATTATATATGGATTCAATGTGATGGCAGTAATATCTATACTGGCTATGCCCATTATTATCACTCAACAATTCAACCATATGTTAAGGTTGGCGCTAGAGTCACTGCTGGAACACCGTTAGCCAAGGTGGGTAATCAAGGAAACTCTACTGGAACCCATCTTCACTTTCAAATAAATCCTAAAAGAATTGGCAAGGGCACCTACAACTCCAAAGATACTATAAACCCGCTATGCTACCTAAAAAGTCAAGGAGTAACTATGAACTATGCTACACCAAAAGGACATAGAGGATGCTAGCTAATAAATTATCCAGGCGTGGATGGTTGATACTAGCCATCACAGCTAGCTCTCTGGTTATAATGTCACTGTATTTATTAGTCAGCCATAACAGTAAAGATGACTCTTCGCAAACCACTAGCAGCCCCCAGGAGTTCGTAAGTTCAATGGAAGGTGGAAGTCCAATAACCCAAGAGGATGAAGAAATGCTTGAAAAGCAAGTAGATTTTTCAGTAGACCAAGCAAAGTCACTGTTAGTGGCTGAATATCCAAATGTTCAAAGTATTCTACTTCGCTCTACCGAGTGGTATTATACGGACACCAACGACAACTCAAACATATTAACCATCTTCAGTGTAGCAAAGGGGGATGGTAGTGTTATTACTGTAATGCGTGTGATTGAATTCGTAACAGAAGAAGGACAGCTAAAAATGATAAGCCATTACGAGCCAGACGAGAGGTACTCGATCTATGAGTAAGTATTGTTTCGCCCTTGTATTTATAATGTTATTTTCAATAAGTATACCCGTTCGTACTGTTTTTGCTGAAACAAATGCACTTGATGTATATGAGCTTAACAATGTAGCCCCATGGTATAACCCAAACGCTGCGGAAGTTCAATGTACTGCCAGTAGCGACATTTTTACGAATGATATACCAGGTAATGACAATTTGGTAAAAATATACAACTACTTCCTTGCCAAAGGCGCATCTAAACAAGCTTCTGCAGCCATAACGGGTAGTATATGGCAGGAGTCAAAAGGAAACCCAACGCTTATCCAGGGAGGTGGCAACACCACAGACCCATCTACCGTAGGGCGATATAAAGATGGTAGCTTATTTGAAAATAAAAAAGGCCAGACAAGTGTCGGGAAGGCATGGGGGATTATTCAGTGGGATCCAGGTAATGCCGCCCTGTACTGGCAGAAGGAGTCTGGAGTTAGTGGCGATATTTCAAAACTTGAAACACAACTTGCCGTCACGTGGTGGCACTTAAATAACCTTGCACCAACTTCTAAAAGTAATGTCCTTGCAGAAATCGAAGCAGCACCCAGTTTAGACACCGCCGTAGAGATAATGTCTAAGAGATTCTTTGGCTGTGGAAAATGTATGAATGAAAATCGTATAGCTGCCGCAAAAAGAGCTGAAGGCTATGAGATTGATCCCGCTGTTGCGGCGGCGATGACAGCGGAGCAGAATGAGCAGGTTCTTATGAATCAATATTGTACGAATGAAAAAAATACCACCCTCGATGAAGCAGATGTGCCAATATCTCCAAACGCTAGCGGCTACTCAAAACCGATCAACTATACACTGCCGACTACGCCAACCAACCTTACAACCTGTACGCCGACGAGTTGCCACCATGACAAGACTCCTGCTTTCGACCTCGTCGTAGCGCAAGGTACCCCTGTGTATGCTATTTTTGATGGTGAGATATACTCTAATAAGTCTTATGGAGCGGGTGATTCGAAATGTCGATCGATACAATTCAAGGGTGATGATGGATGGATATATTGGTATGGCCACACCTATATAACTCACCCGGCCGGAACAAAGTTTAAGTCTGGAGAAGTAATGGGCGTAGTAGGGAATGGACCATGCGGGCTTGGTACGCCACACCTTCATATCGACAGGGGCTCCCCAAGAGGTAGAACTGGTGGTGAAGATGCTCACCGTGATGCTGGATTTATTAAACTCATACAGGGTATTTATGCTGGCAAGTAAATCAACGATTAAGATAACTATTGCCCTAATCTTACTTATGGCCGCAGGTATTATATATGGGATAGGGAGAAACACTCAAGCAACCACATCAGGATACGAAGCAGCCCACACAGAACAGTTGGATGACGCTAGTGTCGTGTCTATTATAGATAGTGAAGATATACTAAACACCCCCCAATTGTCACCGATAAGTGGCGCTGTTATTAATGATATTTACGGCAAGCACTACAATCAGACAGGAAAAATTGAACGGCAGGCCACATACGCTAGTAGTCTAAAAAAAGTAGACGACACTTCATATGCATTTACCGTAGTATTCCTGCCCAGTAAAACTAAGTATGACGTAGAGCTTACTATTAGTAGCGTGGAAAATAAATCATTCTCCGTGGAGGTGCAATAAATGCCTGAAAGTCCTACTCTTCAGAGAATATCCTCTATATTGTTGATATTTTCGATATTTGCACTTGCTGTATCTGTCGCTTACCTACTATATATGCTCGTAGTAAATGCTCCGTCTTCTCAGTTCCAGAAAAAAGTTGTAGTAAATTATATGCTTGGCGACGAAAAAGTACATGATGATACCTATAATTACTATACCGGCAATGACTTTATGCAGCTATCACTCAAAGATGGGTCAAAACGAAAGTTAACCGATTACAATCTCCTCACAGACGTAGAATCTATTTATTGGCTAAAAAATGGAGCGGTGTTTAATTTCTCACGTGAACCATTACTCTCTGGGCTATCCAACATGATAAGCGATAAGGTAGCCGACTTAAACTCAACCAATGAAAATCTCAATCTTGATTCTCCTGAAAATCTCTACTGGTATGTTAATTTCTCAAATGGCCAGATAACATATCTGACGTACACTGATAATCCTTTCGGTATCTCAAGTAGTTCATCGGGTGATTATATATACTTCCCAGATAACCTTACAGATAGTAGCTATAACTATTTCGGATCGGTCAGTAGTGAGGGTGTGGTCAATTATGGTATATTCGGGGCACCTATTGTATCTCCTAGTAGGGTTATCGGACAAGACAAAGATAACCTATATATTGCACAGCAAGACGAGAAAACAAATACGATTTCACTACAAACCTTCGATACCTCAACCTATACGCAAGAAGTTCTTATCGATGACATATACGAAGACTCTGCTCTCCATACTGTCTATGAAGATGTATTCTTATTCAACGACTCAATCACAACACTCACAGTTAATCAGGCTACGCACAATAAAACGCTTACAACAACTACATTATCCACAAAGGAGCGGCGCGTTATATACACCGGTCCTGAGTCGTCCACTATATCCTATGCGGGTGATGGGCTGTTTACTATTAGCGACTCCGGCGAACACCTCATACAAACACGCTCGGTGGATATACACGGAGATAGTAAAGATGAGCGCATAACAGCCGAGAGGATTACCCCGCATGACACGTTACTCCCTTCGGGTACTCACCCTATCTTCATTAGTCGACCATATATCTATATAAATCCAGATGTCACCGCTCCAGCTATTGATGATAGGGGAATTGAGAAGGGCTACTCAAGCGAGCAAAGTAGTTTCGAGAGGGATATCTATAGTCAAACAGGTGACATTAATACGTATCGGCTCTACATAGCAACAGGAAGCCTGAAGCAGGAATATCAAAATGTCGTTGAATACATTAAGGGTATTGATGTTGATATTAATGATGTTACCATCATCCCACAGCTAGGTAGAGAAGCTAGTTACGACCTATAAAGGAGCCGTTTAGCTCTTCATCGGCATAATAATATACAGATAATTCGGATCTTTTACCTTTTCCTGTAACAGGCAAGGGGATAGTTTGCCATTAAACG
>CAYZJK010000033.1:6030-7270 GCA_964479125.1 uncultured Candidatus Saccharibacteria bacterium | reverse complement strand
TCTCGCTACGGCTGGTAACCTAACTCTTACCACTGTTAAAATACCTCTGCTTCATATATAATCAGTTTCAATGAAAAAAGAAGATATCATTAGCTTACCTAATGTTAATTTGCGCGAAAGATCAAAAAAGATACATGTAATTACACCTGAAGCTCGTCAGCTAGCTGACGAAATGATCCAAGCCTCGATTGACTGGGAAGACTCAAGACCACATGAAATCACTGCTGCCTTAGCGGCCGTGCAAGTTGATCGCCTTGAGCGAATAGTTGTAGTGCGTGCTGACTTTGAAGACAAAGACAACAAAGAGTTCATAGCTCTCTTTAACCCGGAAGTAGTTAAATACGAAGGCAAAATCGTACACGACTATGAAGGCTGCTTAAGCGTTAAGAACATCTACGGCAAAGTACCTCGTCACGACAAGATTCGAGTTAAAGCGATGAACATTGACGGTGAAGAAATTCGCCTCAAAGCTGATGGATTCCTAGCTCGTGTACTTCAACACGAAATCGACCATCTCAACGGGACATTATTTATAGACCATATTAAAGATCAAACAGATGCTTTTTACCGCCTTGATAAGGATGGCGATTTAAACAAGCTAGATTATGACAAAGAAATCAAAAACAATAGTATTCTTTGGGACTGAGGATTTTAGCGCCACAGCCCTAAGGAGACTGCTCGAACATCATCAGGTTGACCTAGTTATTACTAAGCCTGATGCCGTCAGAGGCCGTGGACGTAAAATACAAGCTCCAGCCGTTAAAGAAATAGCCCTAGAACACGATATAAGCGTCCTACAGCCCCAAAAGATTGATGAGGTGGCTGAGAGTGTGAAAAAATTAAACAACCCGCTAGGCGTGCTTGTAAGCTATGGAAAAATCATTCCACAATCTATCTTAGATCTTTTCCCTAACGGAATTATTAACATTCATCCATCTCTTTTACCTAAGTATCGTGGACCTTCTCCGATTGAAGCTACTATTTATAATGGCGACGAAGAAGCCGGCGTAAGCTTAATGTATCTAATCGATAAGATGGACGCGGGCCCAGTAATTAGCCAAACCTCCATTAAGACAGACGGCACCGAAACCCAGATAACTCTTTACGACACGTTAGCCGAACTAGGATCTGACTTAATGCTAGATTTTCTAAAGGACTACATGAACGATAAAGAAGTTACAGCCTCTGACCAGGATGAAGATCAAGCCACCTATACTACTCTACTTTCTAAAGATATGAC
>CAYZJK010000033.1:0-5930 GCA_964479125.1 uncultured Candidatus Saccharibacteria bacterium | reverse complement strand
TTCTGCATAATCTCAGTGCGCAACTCCTGTAGTGTGTCAGATACGACTTGCTTATAGTCAGGTCGATTCTTCTCGATCCATTTTGATGCGGCATACTCAGCTGCTACTGTATCGGCATCAGTTCCAGCTGGCAGACTCTCCTGGAATTTCAGGAAGCCATCGCTAGTTGCGTAACTTGGATCGTTAGCCTGTAGCCAAGCTGTTATGCGATCCATATCTTTATCGATAATAGCCTCGAACTCATCGAACTGTTCAGACGACAATCCTTCACTCAGCTGCATGCCTACACGCTCCTCTAAAGATGTATAGATGTGAGCCAGGAAGGCTGTTTTTTGATCTTCAGGCAGGTCGCTAAGCCCTAGGTCTTGTAAAAAGTTCTCGTCTAAAGTAAACATAAATTCTCCTTGCTATTATTGTAACACGCTTATGCTCTAAAGAAACTGCTTTACAAGCTCTCTTGTGAACATTTCTAGGCGGTCACCTTCTTCAAGTAGCACCTTCTTGTCCGACTTAAGACTCAGGCCACACATTTCACCCTGGAAGACTTCCTTAGCTTCTTGCTGCTGTCGCTGGACGCGAGTCACTTCTAGTTCATCAGGTAGAGTCTCGCCTTTTCGGATGATTCTAACTGTCAGCCCTGAGTGAATCTTGCCCTCTAACACTTCACCGCCGGCGATGATTTCGTTTCGAGTGGTCCTAAACACACCCTTAACTTCTAGTGCGCCGACTACCGTCTCAACCACTTCTGGAGCAAGCAGCTCTTCCATACTTTGCTTCGCATCATCAAGTAATTCGTAGATAACATTGTAGACTCGTACCGGCACCTTATTGCGCGCTGCTAACTGTTTAACAGCAGGTGGCATTTCAACATTGAAACCATACACTACAGTATCTTCACCAATTGCTAGACGAATATCATTCTCAGATATGTTACCAACACCACTACCGATAACATTAATATCAACAGCTCCGCCAGTATCGATTAACTTAAGACTATCGACTACAGATGTTAGCGAGCCCTGAACGTCAGCCTTAACGATTACATTAAATCGGCTCGCTTCATGCTTCTGTGAGATCATCTTTAGGATGTCTGCACCAGTTACGTTAGTACTTGCAACAGCCTTTTCGTGCTCGATGCGAGCCTTTTGCACTGCCTGTCGAGCCTCTTTCTCACTCTTAACCACGTAGAAGTTATCACCAAACTGCGGCAACTCCTTAAAGCCAGTGACAGTAGTAGGGGTTGAAGGGCCAGCTATCTTTAAGGTGTCACCCTTATAATCAAGCATCGTCCTAACCTTACCGTAAGTGGTGCCTGCAACGATAAATTGCTGCGGCTTAAGTGAACCTTGCTCAACCAAGAGTCCAACCACCGAACCCTTACCTCGCTCGGTACGAGCTTCAATAACAAGACCTTGAGCTGGAGCGTCCTTATCAGCCTTAAGTTCTTCCATGTCCGCTACTAGCAGGATGCTATCAAGCAGCTTGTCGATATTGACACCAGACTTAGCTGACACCTCGACCATAATTACGTCACCACCCCACTCCTCTGGATTTAGACCATGCTCTGAGGCAAGCTGAGTCCTTACCAACTGAGGGTTAGCGGTTTCTTTATCTATCTTATTAATCGCTACTACAATTCTAGCGTTGGCATTACGAGCAAACCTAATTGCCTCAACTGTCTGTGGCTTAACACCGTCATCAGCTGCTACTACAATCACCACTACATCTGTTAGGACCGCGCCGTGCTGCCTTAAAGCTGCAAAAGCTTCGTGCCCTGGTGTGTCTAGTAGTGTGATCGAGCGATCATCTCGTACAGTCTGGTAGGCACTAATGTGCTGCGTAATACCACCAGCCTCACGATGAGCCACCTTCATACTTAAAATTGCATCCAATAGAGATGTCTTACCGTGGTCAACGTGTCCCATCACTGCCACTATCGGAGGTCGCTCTGTAGCGTCCTTCGATAGCTCGATAGCTGCGCGACCATTGCCAACTCCGCTACTGTCAGACTTCTTTCGCTCAAGCTTAGCGTCAACGCCTAGCTCTTCAACAATAATAGAAGCTGTCTCAAAATCGATTCTTTGGTTAACCGTAGCGGCTATACCATTCTTAAAAAGCTCACCAACTAAAGACACCACTGACAGATTTAGAGTTTCTGCTAGCTCGCCTACCGTGATTGAGTCACCGATCGATACTATTTTCTCCTGCATAAAACTCCTTCCCGTCTGTGGTGTCCACAGTCATTATTCATCACTACCTAAGCCTGCGCCATACTGCGCAAATATAGGCTTTTATTTCTTGCTTTTAGTTAAGCTTAGGGAAATCTTCCTGTTTTCTTTATCGATATCCAGGATAGCGAATTCCTTGCGCTCGTTTAGAGTGAAGACCTGCTCAGGGTCAACATCACTACCACCACCTAGTTCCGATACGTGAACTAGCGCTTCGATAGCTGGGCTGATCTGTACGAATGCACCAAATGGTGTAATTCGAGTAACAGTACCTTCAACCTTGTCGCCCTTAGAGAAGTTTTCAACTTCTGTTAACCAAGGGTCTTGTGTTAGCTGCTTCATGCTTAGGCTTAGACGATCCTTGTCGATTGCAATAATCTTAGCCTTAATGGCCTGACCAGTCTTAACGTAATCAGAAGGATTGTTTACACGCTCCCAGCTAATTTCAGAGATGTGAACCAGACCTTCGATGCCTTCTACGTTTACGAAAACGCCGAAGTCAACTACACCTGTTACTACACCTTGAACTTCATCACCGACTGCTAGCTTCTCAAATCGCTCAGCAAGTCCGTCCTTAACAGCTTCCTTCTCAGAGAAGATAAGCTTGTTAGCCTTGCGGTCTGCGTCAAGGATACGAACCTTAAGCGTCTGACCTACTAGTGCGTTTAGTCGCTGTAGGATTTCGTCCTTGTCACTTGAACCTACGCGTGGGTAGTGCTCAGCTGAAAGCTGTGAAACAGGCAGGAAGCCGCGAACGCCTTCGTACTCAACAAGTAGGCCACCGCGGTTAGCGTCGTAAGGCTGAACCTCGATAATCTCCTCTGCTTCAAGCTTCTGAGTAACTTCTTCCCATCCGCGATCCTTAGCAGCTTTACGTAGAGATAGTAGAGACATGCCGTTATCTAGCTCAGTATCTACTACGCTAGCAGTAACTTCATCTCCTACATTAATGTTACGAGAGAATCCTACCTCACGTCGAGGTACGAAACCAACACCCTGAGCCCCAAGGTCGATTAATACTTCGTGCTTACGAAGACTCAGGATTGTACCTGTAATCACCTCTCCTGCAGTTAGCTGCTTTACACTAGCTTCTGATGAGGCTAGTAATTCATCCATTGTTATTGTGGCTTTTGCCATAAGTCTAAAAAGACTCCTTCCTTAAATTGTATTTCTTGAGGAGTGATAAAACAATTAACACACCTATAGATTGTTATCTATTGTACCGTAGTCCGATATCGATGTAAAGCAAACGCCCAGAGGTTACCTCGAGAGGCTTTTATTGCAAGTACTACTGATTGCGACCGAAGTGGTAATAGATATATCCGCCACCGACGATAGCTAGGATACCAATAGCACTAGACAGAAGGTCCTGCGTTAGACCTGTTTCAGGCAACTCACTAGTGTTAACACTTGCAGTTGTGTCTGGAGTAGCCGGAGCTGATGGCTGCTGAGGAGCTGGAGATTCTGGTTCAGGAGATGGAATTACACCACCTTCAGGTAGTGAATCTTCTGCTGGAGCGTCACTAGATACATCAGACGACTCTTCGTCAGTCACAGGCTGATCATCACCACTACGGACTTCGTCTTCGGAAGCTTCGCTTGAGTCGGTCGTACCTTCAGTAGATTCACCCCCTTCACTGCCCTGATTTTCATCTTGGCTATTCTCTTGCTCTTCGTCGACCTGAGAGATAACTTCGTCAACGATACTACCTTCTGAGGAAGTGCGGTTATTGATAGCAAAAACTACTAAACCGGTAGCTATTATTAAAACTACTGCAATTGCTATAAAGCTGAATATAGATCCGTCCCGCTTCCTCAAAACTGTCGCTCCCGATAATGCTTAAATATAGTCTGTCAATATTATATATGTTTTGTCTAGTCATTGCAAACCTCTAACAGGTAAGAATCATAGTCTGTGGTACAATCATTTTATGATTGTTAGTGTAGATACCGGCGGAACTAAAACCATAGCTAGCATTTACGATAGTGAAGGCCTAGAATTATCCTCAATTCGATTTGAAACACCTAAGGACACGGATCAATACACTAACGAACTCCTCTTAACTCTTGAAACTATCCTTCAAGACAACTCACCAACTAAGATTGTCATTGCCATACCAGGTCTAATTGAAAACAACAAAATACTGTGGTGTAAAAATCTTGGCTGGAAGGACTTCGACTTAGCGCCTGTAATCGCCAAGCATTACCCTAATGTCCCAATCAAGCTATTAAATGACGCCGATCTTGCTGCGTATGCTGAAACCCTCTCACTTCCTCAAATCCCTCACAAGAGCCTATATATAACAGTTAGCACCGGTATAGGCACAGGCCTAATCGTCAACGGTCGCCCTTCAACCACTCTATACAACGCCGAAGGTGGCCAGATGGTCTTAGATTTCAACAAGAAACAAATGATGTGGGAGGACTTTGCCAGCGGTCGAGCTATTTATGAACTGTACGGCAAACTAGGCAAAGATATTAAAAATCCAAAACACTGGAACGAGATTGCAGATCGTATCTCTCGGGGTCTTTTAGTCATTATTCCCCTACTTCAACCAGATGTAATCATCTTTGGAGGCAGTATCGGAACATTCTTCGATGAATATGAACACCAGCTAAACGAGATACTCAACGATAAGCTTCCACCTTATATCATCCGACCTACTCTCAAGCAGGCGGTGCGACCAGACTACGCAGTGGTTTACGGTGGCTACCTCTACGCCAAGAATGAACTTCAATAAACTAATCAATCAGCTAAAATCCGACTATCCAGATATATCTTTCATAGAATCTGGAGGTACTTTTAGCTGGAAGCCGTCATCTAACGCAATTCTTTACGACTCGAGCGAACCTCAAGCGACTCAGCTAATACTCCATGAATTAGGACATGCCATTAGTAGTCATAATACCTACACTTCTGACATCCAGCTAATACGAATGGAGAGAGAAGCGTGGATCAAAGCCTTAGACCTATCGAAAAGCTATCAAATTGACCTAGACGAAGACTTCATAGAGGATAGCTTAGACAGTTACCGTGACTGGCTGCACAAGAAGAGCACTTGCCCGTCATGTGGCTCGACTGGATTTCAAACAAGCAACGGCGAATACACTTGCCCATCCTGTCGGAAAACCTGGCAAGTAAACGACGGCATAGTCTGTCGAATCTATCGAAGAATATCAAACTAAAAAACCTCTGACGTAAATCAGAGGTTTTTTAAATATCTACTAACGACTAAGCTGCTTTTTCTGTAGAAGTATTGTCAGACTTAGCTTTACCACGGCGGCTAATACGACCACCCTTTGCACCTGCAATACGAGCTAGCTCAGGGTTAGCGGCAAAACCGCCAGTTCGTCCCTTTTTACCACCCATAGCACCGATACGTGCATAGAAGTCTGCACCGTGTCGCTTCTTATTAGTATTAGCTGCTGCTTTACCACCAGAGATAGTTCCGGCCATATAATTAGTTCTCCTCAGTTAATAAAAAGATTTCCACATTAAAATTCGTGGAAACCCTCTCCTTTTATCTCACACATGATATGTGTATGAAAATAATATAACATAGCATATGCTTTTTGTCAATGTTTACGCTTATTACAATATATCGTGAAAAATTGTTGACTGCAAGCATTGAGTCATATAGAATAAGGATTAAGCTTACATAGTAAGCATGACACCTGTAACGGAATTAATTTTCCACCACA
>CAYZJK010000032.1:5476-7751 GCA_964479125.1 uncultured Candidatus Saccharibacteria bacterium | reverse complement strand
ATAGCCCGCTTGTTTTAATAATCATGTGAAAATTATTACAAAAGCGGGACTTTTTAAATATTCAACCTAAACTGTGGATGTCTACCTACCTAAATTATGCACTCTAAGAATTGTTTTTCAGCAGTCACCACTACTGTTGAAGCGGCGTCAAGCATGATAACTTCACCATCCGCTTGAACAGAGGTTTTCTTAAGAGTTTCGAACTTAAATTCCGACGCTCTTACGTCTTCTTTTAATCCAAATAACGAAGATTTTAATAGTAATCCAAGTAACTTCAGTTTATGTCGCGGCCTAAAAGCAGTGATCTCAAATTTCCCATCATCCACCCTCGAAGGACTTGAAATGCGCAGGTATTTAGACATTGAGTCAATATTGCTAAATATCAAACTGTCATAGCGTCGTACTTTATTGTTTATCCGTAGCCTAATAGATCTAATCTTAAAGAAGACTCGTCCAGCCACAATAATCTCTTTGATGGAGTTGAGGTTGGTTTTATTTAACTCCCGACCAACCTTAGAGGTTAGGCCAACTCCTATGTAGGAATGAGCGTAACGCTCTACAGCCTCACCTTTTGAGACTCCATTAAGTTTTAATACGTCAATCTTATTGACCTCAACACCAACGACAGCATCAATAAAATCTTGGTTATGCAAATTGCGGTAGTGGTCATTAGCATTGCCGGCTGGAATCAGTCCGGTAACAGGATGACTACCCTCTAACTTTGCCTTTAGCGCACCGTTTATTACTTCGTTATAGCCACCGTCACCACTAGAGGAGATAATTAATGGCCGATCGTTATTCTTAGCTAGTTCGTAAGCAAGCTCCTCTGCGTGACCGGCATATTCAGTAGCGATTAATTCAACTGATTGATCCGGTAGTCGCTGCATTATTTTCTCAACAAAATCTTCAGCCATCTTCCGACTAGGACCTGTACTGTTTGGGTTATATATAACCGCAATAGTTGAATAGCTCATGTCACACAGTATACTGAAGATATGATTCAAGACATACTGTTCTCTTTATGGTTTTTATTACCGGCCGCTCTAGCTAACGCCATTCCAGTATTAGTGGCTAAAATGCCAGTACTGGAAAAGTATAACGCCCCAATTGATGGCGGTAAAAAGTGGCGTGGTCACGACCTGCTTGGACCGAACAAAACTTGGCGCGGTATTATTGCTGGTATTATTATCGCTACCATCACGCTTTGGGTGCAGCAATATCTATATATCAACTACGACTGGGCACAGTACATATCAGCTGACGTAGACTACACTACTCTACCCGTCTTTATCCTAGGACCCCTCTTTGCGATTGGAGCACTCGGTGGCGATGCAGTTGAAAGCTTCTTTAAGCGACGACGTAATATCAAATCAGGTCAGTCATGGATACCGTTCGATCAACTAGACTACATTATCGGTAGCGTACTAGTCTCACTTTTCTTTGTGACACTAACACCAATGCAGTATGTTTGGATATTCATCATCTGGTTCTTGCTTCACCTTCTTGCTAGCTACATAGGCTACAAACTAGGATTAAAGAAGGATCCAATTTAATCTCGACCCGTCAGATACTGCCACATCGCAAAGCTAGCCAGCAGAGCTGAAACTCCAACTAACCCGTAGGTTGCTAGCAGTAATACCTCTATATCTGGCAAGAGAGAACTGGTCACTATAGCGAATATACTTACCCAGGTTAAGGCCATACTAACCTTGCCTGCCCTAGTCGGATGAATTACTCTACCTCGCTTCCTATATATAAAGCTGATAAGTGAAATAAGAATCTGAGGTAGAATTAAGACGGTTATCAGCCACCAGTCTGCTAGTTCTGCTATATATAACACCAAAACGGTTAAGATTGTCGCTAGCTTATCTGCCACCGCATCGACCATCTCACCAATTGAAGATTTAGTTTGGGTAGTCTCAGCTACAACGCCATCAAGTAAATCAAGTAGACGACCTAACGCAACTAAGACTAGTCCACCCAGTATGTCGTTTTCTATTATTAAAAATAAACCTACCCCTACCAGCACCAGGCCAACGATAGAGATTATATTTGCTAAAGTAACAACTCCAAACGTCCTACGAGCTATCTTTTGATGAAAATTAAGTTCACCCAAATTAACCTTATCCCAGTCCGGCTTAGTTGAGGAACGATGTAGATTCATACTAACTACCCTCACCCTCTGGCTTATCTCTAGATATAGGTCGACGCTTAAAGTAGGTTAATAATCCAGCGATCAATAAAACCCACGCCAGCGACACTACCCAGCCGCCTA
>CAYZJK010000032.1:0-5376 GCA_964479125.1 uncultured Candidatus Saccharibacteria bacterium | reverse complement strand
GCAATAGCTAATATAAATACTATTAGTCCAACACCGACAGCACTGAATAGCAGTGTATACAATCGATTAAATTGTCCTAGGCTGGATTTACTCACATAAACCTCCACACTACCATGCTCATGACGAAAACACCCATAAGTAACCCCACTGTCACATCAGATGGAAAATGTGCCTTTAGATAAACTCTAGCTATCGCCACAGTTAAAGCTAATACCCCTAATACAACTGAGATAAGCGCTAATAGCCCACCAGAAACATACTCCGATGCAAATACCGCCAAATAGCTACAGCCAAGACTAGCCCCATAGGCATGTCCACTGGGAAAGCTATACGACTTTAATCTCATCGACTGAGCATAGAGAGACAAAGGCCGCGGGCGTCGAAAGATCAGTTTTACAAACTCAGCTAGAGGTAGCAATATAATTGTTAACAGAGACAAGTAAATAAGCGACCCGTTAGCGTCATACACCGCATAAGTTATCCCGGCTAGAACTATAAACGTCCAACCAAGCGGGCCCATAAAAATACATAGCTTATCTAAAAAACCATACCAACTTTTCGGCAGCCTGCCGATCAACCTTCCTGCAAGTGCATCATATCGCCTAATTAATGGCCTCACGCAACCCTCCCAAATCTAATTTTAACCATTCCTGGAGCCACCTTAAATCTCAGTGGCGTAGACTTATACATCTCACCGTCAACCTCGCTTACTTGAGGTCTACTAGTGTGTATTTTTATATCCCTAGCAATTAAGTAGGAAGAATGGCGAACACTCTTTCTTGAGCCTAAATAAAAGTCTAGCATTCTAAAAATAAAGTTAATTCGACTTTTTCCACCAATTGGAAAAACCACTAACTCCTTGCTATTTAAATGTGCATCTTTAGCAATCTCTTTACCGGCGTGAAAGCGACCATTCGCTACAATAATCTGATGAGTCTGAAAGTGCATTGTCAGCTCGTTATCCTTGTCAGTTAACGTTACGTAAAATGGCTTATGCCTTACAAGCTGCTTAAGACCTTCATACGCATACGCAAACCTTCCCCAACGCCTCTTTTGCTCACCACTAACCTTATCAGCTATTAGAGCAGAAATTCCTATCCCAACTATATTGCCGAAGTACCTACCACCCACCTTGCCTAGATCAACTGGATGAGATTTACTATTGGCAATTAAAGATACTGACTCCTCGATAGTGAGCGGCAAACCTAAGCTTCTGGCGAAGTTGTTAGTTGTACCTAGCGGCACGATTCCAATTTCTACAGGTGAGCCAGCTAAGAAACTTAACGCTCGACTAACTGTGCCATCACCTCCACCTATAATCAATAAACCAGGCTTATCGCGTTTTATACGACCAACCGTAGTCTTGAGAGATATCTTTCTATCAATTTCATACACCTTTTTAATATCTATTCCAGCATCAAGACATGCTTCCTCGAGCTGCCTATAGACAGCTCTTGCTCGTCGTGAATCTAAATTAATCAGTATAGAAGCATCTTGCCTTGTCATACTTCTCTATCATACTAAAGATAAGACTAGGCTAATACACCTACTTCTAAGCGGTAAAAATTGAGACTTCTTCGCGATCGCCAGATGAATCATCAGAAATAGTATTGGTGTGCATCATCACAGCATGCTCTTCATGTGAACTTGCCTTAATAAAGCTATCGAACACCTTTTTCCAAAGAGTACCGACCTCATCTCGCATAGACTCTGGATGAGACTGAATGCCAACCATAAAAGCACGGGAGGTATCTTCAACCGCCTCAACAATACCGTCATTAGCTTGAGCACAAATCGTTAAACCTCGACCCAAATCTCGAATAGCCTGATGATGGCGTGAGTTGGTCGCTATCTCATCTACATTCAAAATACTTCGAAGGACCGACCCCGCTTTAAGCTTAAGGTGGTGAGCCACACCGGCAGAGTCTCTAACAGTGTCAGAATGCTTATGATCTTCCCTACCCTCTAGTTGAGATGGTATATCTTGATAAAGTGTACCGCCTCTAGCAACATTAAGAACCTGCATCCCTCGGCAAATAGCTAGCACTGGCTTATTGGTTTTTTCTACCTGCTCTAAAAGTCTTACTTCAAATGCATCACGTCGACAATCTAAATCTGTACTATATAGATTATCTTCACCGTACCAGACTGGGTCGATGTCATTACCGCCAGCGAATAGAAAGCCATCCATCATATTGGCATACTTCTCTATCACTTCAGTGTCAGTACTAATTGGGAGTAGGAAAGGAATTCCACCTGCAGCCGTCACTGCATCAATATATTCACGTCGCTGACCGATACCCTCAGACTTCCAAGGCTGTTTGAAATCAGGATCCGAACCTGTCGTGATTCCAATTAATGGTCTTTTAACTACGTTCATGCCTACACCCGTTTTTATATTAGTTATGGTTATTTAATTCTACTACATTTAACCCAATTCTCGTTGGCTCATTGCAAGTTCTACATCACCAGACTACCACTTAGAATTCATACCCCTATACACAATACTTTTTCAACGTATCACTATTGGACTATCTATCTAAGCCCAGCGCTTACATGTTAAAATAAAAAGTACAACACAGTAACCCGGAGGAATGTATGCAAGAAGAAGACAGGCAACAAACAGAAGTCCGAGAAACTAACACTCAAGTAGGCGATACATCAGTTAGTCGCCAGACGGTATCTAAGAGAGTAGCCACACCAGGAGTCGTTGTTGCTCAGCGAATCGTCTGGTTTATTATCGGACTTATAACTATCCTAATCGCTCTACGCTTCGTCCTATTACTCCTGGGTGCTAACCAAGGAGCCGCCTTTACTGACCTAGTTTATGGATTGAGCAGTATTTTCGTGGCGCCATTCATTGGAATACTTGGCGAGCCAACCTATGGTGAATTCACGCTGGAAATTAGCAGCATTTTAGCGATTGTAGTCTACCTATTGATCGGCTGGGGTATTGCGAGACTACTTACCCTCGGACGACCACAGGACGAGATTTAAAAGATCGCTATCTTAATAAAATACCAGTGGACTAAAATCAATCCACTGGTATTTTATTTATAAACTAAGCTATTTTAATATCAATCACCCAGAATAGACTGGTCTTGGCCCAGAACCATAATCTGGATATGTCCCACTTTCTGTCTGACCGCTACCGAGCTCAATCTCCCAGTAGTTCACTAGCCAAACTCTCTGATAATTATCCCAAAATAAAACCTCTACCGTATGATGATTATCCCATTCGTCAGACCACTCATAGCCACTAATATAGGTGCGATCCTTCCTGAAATCATAACCCGTATCCATATCTTCGTATATATCATCCCTGAAGACAACACCCTCTCCAAAATCCATACTTGCCATATCAGCAGAGGTTGGATACGTTTCATGCTCTATACGAAAAATTTCAATCTGCTTCTCAGTTGTCTTAACGTTACTTGCCTTAACGGTCATCTGAGATCTATTCTGTATACCGTTATAGGCAACGATTGAAGTAGTAGCTAAGACTCCTAAGATTACGATTACCACTAATAGCTCGACGATGGTAAATCCTATCGTCTTACTAAGGTTAGCGTTAAATTTATCTCGTACCATCTATGTAATCTTGTATCTTTTAGGTCAGTGAAAGTTACTATCTTATGCTTATGCTGTATTTAAGCATACATATATTTATATAAAAATACTACTCTCATTAGAAACTGAGCTTCTACACTCTAAGCCCCCGCTTCCGGAGGCGAGGGCTTAGAGTAAAGGGTAGGGTAGGTTAGGTTAGGTACTAGAGAATCTCTGGGTTACAAGATCTCTGGTTCAGGTACTAACACTGCATCAATAACTGTTGTGTCATTGTGAGAGTTAACGTCGACGTTAGTATTTACATCTACGTTAGTATTTGTCTCAGTATGAGTGTTAGTCTCATTGTGGGTTGAGTTGTTAGAGTCGATATCAGTATTGATGCTAGTATCTCGATCAATACTGATATCAGTGTTTGCAGTAGTCTCATCGTTGAATGAGTCGTTTACAATTGTAGTCTCAGTACTTGTGTTGTATGAGTCCCTGTTGAAGCTGTCAGTGATGTTAGTCTGAGTAGTCTCAGTATTGTTCTCAACACCTACCACCACACCGATTGCATCCTCAACGTTCACATCTGTCCTAGTGCTGTTGTGTGATCCAATAGTGTTATTGCTATTGTGGTTATTTGTAGTTGTGTTGTGAGTTACAGAAGAACTGTTATTCACCATTGATACGTATGAATTGTATGAGTTAGCCATAGACTCAGCTAATCACACAACAATTATACAAGCGTCTCGGCCAGTTACACGTGATGTGCTTAATAAATAAAACACTACAGTATATGTTGTAGTGCTTTGTATAATTTCTTAACTCCCAGTTGTAAACAATTTACGAACTGACTTACTTCCAAAGCTTCGAGCTTAGTATTGGTCCGTACACATCAAGGTATGGATGCACCCAACTGAAAGCCTTTGCTTGTTTAATACTGATTTTTCTCTTGTAAAATTTTGCATGACTATATTTAGAAATAATTGCAATTGGAGTGCCCTCACTACCTTCTCCCATTTCTGCCACTGCGGCGGCGGCTAAACCGTCTGCAATATTAGATGCGGTAAATTTAAATTTTTCACCGAATACATCGCCGCCTTCTTTGTACTCATTTACAGGTATAAAACCATATGAAGCCAATGCAAATCCTATTGCCCCTTTTCTTCTAGGTACTGAACGAGAATCACTGATGATTATACCAACTTCTTTTATTTTGTCTCTCTTTCTAACTTCATTCCAAATTTTGTAAGCTATTTCAAAGGGCTCTTTCGGCAGTAGTACATAGTGGCCATTCGAATTACTCATATCTACACCTGCGGACTCGACAAGTATATCACCAACTTGTGTCAGTATCATTCCATTCTTGCCCCTTTTCTTAGGCTCAAGCATTTTCGATGACAATTTTTTAACCAATTTTTCGTGATCAATTGAATCTACGTGCATTGTATCTCCATTTGAGATGCTGATAATTTTTGAGCTTATTACGACAATACTTCCGTTTTCAACAACTGGAATTGAATCAATCAGTGAGTTTAGGTTTTCATTTTGAGGAATAAATTTTTTTGTTTTTATAGCATTAATATTCATGGAATAAGTATAGCAAAACAAAAACACTCTGGAAGCATAGTGTTTTTGTTTTGTTCCGTTTACAGGTGACGGACAAATAGGGTTAACAAATAATTCATCAAAAATAGACAAAACTAAGTGCAATCAAACTCTCTATGATACTGCGCCAGTATTCTTTCCAGCCATCAGCTTCCTGCTTATTAGATATAGCAGCGTGAGAGAGTACAATTTTGTGACAGGTCTAGGGAATGGGTC
>CAYZJK010000031.1:3519-7804 GCA_964479125.1 uncultured Candidatus Saccharibacteria bacterium | reverse complement strand
TCAATGGCTATAGAGGCACCGCTTCAAGCGACGAATGGAGAGACTGGACTCACGCCTATTAACTAAATAACCACGCATCACGGCGTGGTTATTTAAGCTCAACCCTAATTGCTACAGTTCGCTAAGTGACGGAACCTTATACTTCTTTGTGCCAACCTTCTTAGCTTTACCGTTACCACTGTCATTCGTGATGTCGGTGTTCGGAGCTGGAATAGTTAGAATATTCTCTACAATAATGCCAGCATACTGCTTTCTAGATTCATCAATTACGCGTTGACGTATAGACAAATTAGGCCTACTACTCACTAAGACAGTTCGACCAGACATTGGCTCCTGAGCATCAACACCTGAGAGCTTAGCGTAGAAAGAGTAGGTGGGAAGATTAGCTATTTCACCCTCATTAATAAATGGCGAGAAGAGCGGCAGGATATATCTTTCGTCGCTAGGATTACCAGACCTAAAAGAAACTACCGTTCCAACATTAGCTAAAATAACCTCAACCAGTCTTTGTTTCTCCTGTTGAGAGGTAGATTGTTCAGCTAGAATTAGATACAACTTATATTTTCTAGCTTCAGATAGCATCTGCACGAAGCTCATCGTGGCGAAGTTCTGAAACTCATCCACATAGACATAGAAGGGGAGTCGCTTACTATTAGCCTGACGAGCACGTCTTAAAGAAGCTAGTTGAAGCTTAGCTAATATCATCGTGCCGAATAGAGTGGAGGTATCTTCACCGAGTAGGCCCTTAGAGAAATTACATACTAGGATTTTCTTCTCATCCATCAAAGTATCGAAATCTATAGTCGACTTCTTTTGACCAAGGACTCGCTTAGCTGAACCGGAGAAGAGAAGTCGACCAATCTTAGCTGTAATACCAGCCGCCATTTTTACGCGTTGCATATCTCCAGCCTTAGAAAACTCATGCCGCCAGAACAGCTCTAGGTGAGGATCTTTTAGTTTCGCAACTGTCTTATGTCTAAAGGCTGGGTTGTTGAGTAGCTCATAAACTGTAAAGATAGTCGCATCAGGTATGGTTAGTGCGGTTTGAATTGCATTACGCAAAATATATTCAATTCTATGCCCACCCATATCATCTTCTGAGAATAATTTACGCAGGACAGATAGCGCCATCTCAGTCACTTGATCTTTAGCTCGCACTAAATCATCGCCAGCTAAACCTTTAGGCATCTCGAGTAAATTAATCCCAATCGGATAAGCTAGGTCATCTGGATTTAGATAGATAACATCTTTAATCCTTTCATCTGGTATGCGAGAAATAATATCTTCTGCTAAGTCTCCATGCGGATCTATCACGGCTAATCCTCGACCCGACTTAATATCCTGCATAATTCCATAAAGCAGCATGGTGGTTTTACCATTACCCGTGCCACCCAAGATATACATATGTCTCTCTCGCTCTAGTCTAGATAGCCCTATTGGAGTCGTCACGCCGTGATGAATATTCTCGCCAATTAAATAACTGGGAGACTTAGATTGCTTCATCGACACCGGAGCAGGTAAGGTTCGACTTAACGACTCTATTAAGTTATCCGTTCGACCAACACTGGAAGAAGGGAAGTGATACAGACTAGACAGCTCACCAGAAGATAACACCATGCGCTTTGACTGCCTGAGACTCAACAACCTAAGTTTACATAGCCGATAGTTAATCCGTCGCTTCATACGAGATCCAATTCTCGGCTTTAAAGACTGATATAGTGGCACACCAAAGCTATCTAAGCTAGATACCAAAGACTCTCGATGAGATCTAATCTTATCCCTAGAACTTGTAATAACCACTCTTAAAGATACTTCAAAAAGAGGGGAGTTAAGCTTCTCGTTCATTGACGCCATTAGCTCTGACTCGAAGCTACTTAAAACCCTAGCTGGTCGCTCTCGGTTATTAACCGGACGTGAGGCTAGCAGGTCTTTATCGCGCTGAGAATAATACTCCTTATACCCATAAGCTGTACTAGTATATACCTCGTTAAACAAGCCGCTCACTCCTAGCAGTATCAGTCTCATCAACCCCGAAGCCTTTGACGAAACACTTTCTCCAGAATTAGACCGCAGCCTAACTAATATGTCTTCGTTATTCATTAACCTCTTAGCTAGTATCTTAACCTCAGTCTTTATGACTGGTTTTACTACTAGCTGCAGCGACACGGCCTCATCTTCGCTTAGATTAGACATTGCGCCCAGAACGTAGCTTAGCGGGTCATTATCATTGATTCGAGAATTAACACCAAGCGGTAAAACATAGTGACCAGTCTGTTTAAACTCTATAACTCTAACTATATTCTCCCGTCTGGGACTGTGTAGCTTATCAGGTTTATATTCTACTTGTCGCACCTTAGCCTCGGCCATAAAAGAATTAATCGCCTTAGTAACACTATCGACTAACTTTTCTTCAACTACAGCTACGTATCGTACGCCACCTTCACGAGTCGATACAATCTCAAAACTAAGAAGGGGAGAGCGCTTTAGCATCTTATCTTTCCAACTTCTAGAGGCGTATAGTCCATGGATTGATGAGAAGAACTGCTCGTTAGCATCAACAGATCGGTTCGAGCTTAAAGGCGGAGTAATCTCTAGGTGAATTAGCTTACGACGCAGTAGCCAGGAGAGATTAAACAACCTTAAGACAAAAACAAACAATAGAACTAAACATAGAGCAGCTAGGAGTACTATTGCGGCGTCTGCGAAGTAAGACCAGTATACTGATCCGGTAATGTAATCTCGGATGGATTCCATTTCTCATCTCCTTTCTTGCCGTGTATAAAGTTGTATCTAGTGGCTGACTCCATAGAGAAGGTTCGATGATTAACAATATTAAGCCCTAGGTTATTCATCTCAGATATAGTCCAAGTTCCGGCTTCACGATTTACATCGATTACATAGGCCACGTGGCCGTAATATCCTTCAGTTGTTTGGTAAATCGCACCTACAGCCGGAGTCTGGTTAACCTCATAACCATCTCGCTTAGCATTAGTCGCCCAGGTATTGGCATTACCCCAGTAGTTAGAAATAGGGTGTCCAGCCCAAAGCCTCATTGCATATGTCCAATAAGTACAGTTACCCCAAACATAACTATTACCCTCAACCGGACCTCCCGTATAAAACCCTTTAGTCTCAGCCGCCTCAATACTCGGTACACTAGCTAAAAACGTAACCACCTCCCGACCCATCACACCTACAGCTAGAAAGGGGAGGGATATGACAACCAGCATAGAAACTAGCGCAACTGCAATATACTGCCTAAGACTAGAAGACCTAAGAACTACAAAATATAGGCTAACTCCACCCATCAATAAATCTCCGCTGGATTAGTAGTAATTAACGGATGCTCCTTATCGCTCGCCACCACCTTAACAGCTACGTGATTCTGATCGGCTATTACCAACGCGTCACCCTTACCGGAAGTAAGCAAGAACTGCTGCTCATATTCACTTAAGTTAAATTCAGATACAACCGTTTTAATTGTCGTAGTATCTTGTCTCATTAAAATGCGAAGCGCACTTTGAGATGCGATCGCCCGACCATAGTCACTCCGGAGGAAGTCATTAGCCTGCTGAGAAATAATCGATACACCTAGGTAGTACTTACGAGCCCTGCGGACTAATCCTGAAATAAATCTAGCCGACTCTTCATGTTCAAGCAGCATCCAACCTTCATCAATAACCAATAATCGCTTCTGAGGCCGAGCCATTACTAGGCTTTTAACGTAATTAGAGATTATAAGCATCATCACTTGTCGAAGTGATTCAGGCAGATCTTTAATATCAAAGACTACTAATCTATTACGAAGCATAATATTAGTATGCTCATTAAATACATTAGCTAATGAGCCTGAGATATATTTCTCTAATCTCTCACAAAGCTTTAACTGACCAAGTGTATGAAGTTCAGTGTAAAGGTCTTCAAGCAGGGGAGTACCAATACCAGCATTCTTATAGATAGCTAAAATAGCTTTATCAACCGCTGCCTTTTCTCGAGGTGATAACCCTTCCGCCATCAAACCAATTACTTCAGTTAAATCTTGGACGTGCTCGGATAAATCCTCTATTGAATGGTGTGTTGATGCTAAGTCAAAAGGGTTAATCTTCTGCTTACTCTTAGCTGATAGCTTAATGTAAGATCCTCCAACCGATTCACTCAGCCGGCTATACTCTCGCTCTGGATCAATCACTATTACCTGAGTGCCTTGCATTAACTGGCGCAGTATCTCGACTTTAGTCGTATAACTTTTACCAGAACCAGACTGAGCAAAGACAATACTATTAGC
>CAYZJK010000031.1:0-3419 GCA_964479125.1 uncultured Candidatus Saccharibacteria bacterium | reverse complement strand
ATGTGATAACTGATATCCGTATCGTGATTAAAGTTAATTAAACTATCTAACCAACCAGAATGGGCCAAAAGAGGGTAGCCAGATATAAATAAAGTTCTTATATACACTCCGTCTATACATAGATAATCTACACTCTCCTCTAATCCAGAATAGGAAAGTATATCAACAGCATCCTGCTCACCAAAAGCCAGGTTCATCACACCATTAGATTTATTTTTCACTCCTGGCTTCATGATGCACTCTCCTTAATAATCATTTCGATTTCCTCAAACTCGGCTAGATTAGAGAAGTCATCCTCGTTACTGCTACCATCAGACAAGCCAGACTTGCCGTGTTGCTTATCAGACCTGCTCTTGTCAGACTGGACCGTAAATGCATCCGCCATCATTTGAATAGCTTGCTCGGTTAACGGTTGGATTTTGGACTGCTCAGGACTATAGAAGCTATAGAATAAATCCAGAACCTCAAGACTACTTAATCTTCTAGCTGACATTCCTAACCTAGATATACCTTTAGTGACAATATCTTCAGCTAAGTTTAGTTGCTCCTTAACTAGTTCAAAATCTTCTTTACCTGAACCAGAATGGGGGACTATAATATAAAACTTTCTGGTTAAGATTTTATTGCTAGTTATTAGTGAACGAATAAACTCATCATAATTATCTAGCTGACTTACATACACTTCTTCAGTTTCTTTATCTAGCCTTGTCTTTATTCCAGCAAGATACTTATCCATATCTATCTCTCTAGTTCTAATTAGAATCTGTAGGGGATAGCCAACTGAATTAAGGAAGCTTTCATAAGTATCTATGATCCCGTCTTGCTCAGCCTCACTCTTAAGCTCAAAGTTAACAGGAGACACTTCCAAAATTAGGCGGTATTGATAATTAGCTAACTCCAAGACTCCATCTCGAACCTGCCTTATAGCTATCTGCTCACGAGCTTTACCTCTGCGACTTAGCTTCTGCAATTTGAACATACAGCCTTCCTTTCTTATCAGTTTTAAAGCTAACTTCCGACTCATTACTTTCGATATACTCATAAGCTCGAACCTTATCTGAAACATCTAGATTGGGTAGGGAGGTGGCCTTTAAGCTACTCCTGCTATCAAGCCCAATATCTAAAGGAACTTCTTCAGGCTGAGTTAAATGAGACATATCTTTTAGGTAGGTCGAGTTTTTATCATAGATATAAACTCCCGGCCTAGAATAGAACTTAATCAAAGTTATTAACTTCACCACTAAAACCTGACCCTTAATACGAATAGATAAAACACCAAACACTAAACCAAGCACAGACAACAACAGATACTTATAGCCAGCACCTTCCATAAAAGGAGGTAGCAAACCAAATAGTAAAGCCCCTCCAAACACAGGACCAAGTAAAAGCATTACCTGTAGCATACTCAAATTACCAATTATCCTATCTTCAACCGTAGTAACCTGAGCCGGTACAACCGTTACTTTCATTTCTTAGCCCCTTTCTTAGTATCCACAGCAGCAGACCTAGCAACGCTAGGCTCGCTAGCAACCTTAAAGTCTTTAAACTTATTCACTTCAGGTCTAGAGCTAGAAGACCTAATAGATCCGGTAGAAATATCGCCCTTAGCTCGACTCGCACTAATAGAAGGACTACTCGCCACGCCCGGACGATACGAACCACCTCCACCTACCGTTGCATTAGCTGGCTTCAAACCTCCACCTCTAAATCGAGAGACACCTGCACCTACAACACCTCCAACTCCGGCAGCCACACCTCGACTTCTAGCACCCAGATAACTTACCCCGTTAATGAACTGACCACCTAACATACGAGCATTACGAGCTCCCATAGACACATAACTAAACTGCATCATCAACCCTTGGGTTTTAAGTAGAGCTATTACAGTAGCCAGTCCTACTATCATCGACATCAAGGTATTAGGTAGCTGATCTTCACCAACACTTGCCATACCCGTAAATAATGAGGCGGCTAGCAGCAAAATAACTACGTGAACAAACAAGACAAAGACAGTTGTCAGATAAGTTTTAATAGCCGTTTCAGAAAAGTCTCTAAATCCAGGCACTAGCCAAACTAAAAAGACTAGGGGAGCGAGCACCGCTCCAATATATAAAGTCACTAACCTCATCACGTAATAAACCAACAAGAAGACAGTAAAGATTAGGAAGGCCAACATTACTAGAAGAGCCGCCACTCCTTGACCGCCCGTATTCTCGACCACAGCAGTCAAAGTCTCCCACGGAGTGCTAGCTCCGGTCACACTAGTTAAGGCCAAGATCATCACGTTAGATAACTCAATAACCCCATCGATAATAAAGATACTGCTATTCATCAAGACAAATACCAGCCCGAACCTGGGTAACAGCTGTTTTACAGACGCCTCCTCAAATCCAAACATACCAGCGCTCATCACCTGAAAGCCAATCAATACTAAAACTAGAATTAAAAGCACATTCGCCATAGCTAATATCACAAGCCATAGATTAAACACACTCGGGTTTTCAGCCATCAAAGGAGTAGCTTTAGTAAAGTAATCTAACCCAGCCAGAAACGGAGTAGCAACTGCTTGAATAATGGTATTTAAAAATCCAGTCACAGCCTGGATTAAAACTTCTACTAAACCATTATCTGCCTCTTCTGCTTCCAGAGCTTCTAGCGCAGGAAGGGAGGTAGCCTCACCCTGAGTAGGTTGACCATATGCCTGCATTAACAACCCAACAATAGCAGCTGATCCAATAACCAGCACCAATCCCACCAGTGCATTTCGCAAAACCCGCTTAGCTTTATCTAGCTCATCAGGCCTACCTGAGCTAGTCATATAGAGATAGCCAGCATAAACCAACACTAACGCAGCAAACACTCCCGCCAATACACCCAGTACCTTCATTAAAGGTAAGATATACTCACGCATAACCTCAACTGCTGGAGCAGTATTAGCTAATACTAATAAACTAGACTCAAAAGACTCTATCATCTCTAGTTGTCCTGAATCTATTAACTGCCGAAGGCTTGTGTTGCTAGGGAAGTAACAATATTACTTAACACGAACGCAGCGATCACTATCGCTAGACCAATAGCAGACCAAGTAAGAGTTCGCTTAGCTTTATCTAACTGCTCTGGATTTCCAGAACTAGTAATGTACGTAAAGCCACCAACTACAAAGAAACCAGTCGCCACCAGTCCAGCTAGACCAGCCACAACCTTAATTACATTTCTCAGAAAGTTTTCTACCTGAGCCACATCACCGCTCTGTGCCAGAGCAGGGGAGGAGAGTATGATCGGCAACCCCACCAGAATAACGCTTAAGAATAATTTTAACTGTGTGGAACTTCTAGCCATAACAGACCCTCCGTTGAAAATTGTTTCATTTAATTTAGCACAGGAATATTAAATTAGATCGTGCCATAAGCTTTTTCAGC
>CAYZJK010000030.1:0-8341 GCA_964479125.1 uncultured Candidatus Saccharibacteria bacterium | reverse complement strand
TTCGGATCTTTTACCTTTTCCTGTAACAGGCAAGGGGATAGTTTGCCATTAAACGAGAACGTCATCTCTTCACCGTTCATAACGCCCAACACTTCCATTAAGTACCTGGAGTTAATTGTGATTTGACCATCCTCAGACACGGTTGCTGTGGCTTCAGAGGTGTTTTCACCTAGCTCTGAAGCTATAGAGTGAATAGACAGCTTAGACTCGGCGCTAGAGGCGCTTAATGTAACGCCACCACCTGAGTCACGAGCAAACAAGCTAGCAATTTTAGTTATCCTCGAGAAATCAGCTTTCTTAATTTCAATCACAGTCGCCGAAGATTGGGGGATTAGCTGTCGGTAGTCAGGGAACTTACCATCAATTAGCCGGCTAACTATCTCGCTAGTTGAAGTATTAAAGCAAACCTGCGAATCATCAAACAGAATTTGAATTGTCTTAACGTTATCCGATAAACTCCTCATAACCTCCTGTAGAGTAGCGGCAGGGATGATTGCAGTCAGATCAGCATCCGACTTCATCAAACGCCTCTCGGCCAACCTGTAGCCGTCTGTAGAGGCTAGATACAAGTTACCATCGTGCGTATGCCAATTCACGCCAGTGAGCATCGGCCTTGTAGTATCTGAGCTACAGGCAATAATCGTCTGAGACACAGCTTCCTTAAAGTCCTCAACCTTTAACTCATAAGTAACTGACTGGTTTTCGTCAATTGTTGGCAGCTCCGGGAATTCATCTGCAACTATACCGTTAATAACTGATGAGAATTTACCAGACACCACATGCAGGTGATCACCCTTAACCTCTAAATCAACAGTACCAGCAGGAAGGGAAGATATAAAGTCAGTTATTAACCTTGCTGGAACTGTAATTGACCCTGGCTTGTCGATTTTTGTGCCTATGTAGTGCGATGAAGCGATTTCTAGATTTGTTGCTGCTACTAGTAATCGATTACTATCTGTCCTTAATAGGATATTGCTAAGGATTGGTAATTCATTTCTACCTGAAGCTACTCGACTAACATTACTAAGTGCTTTGGATAGGTTTTCTTGGGTGACTGAAAGTTTCATATTATATACCTTATATCCTTTCTTTAAATCGTCTTCATAATAATAGGTGTTGTGGAAACTGGGTACAAAACTTGTTCAAACAGGGGTGAAATGACTATTTTTGCCTGTGCATAACGGTGTGTATCTATTTGGGAAGAATTGCGAACAACTCGTGAGTTGTCCATAGCCGTGAACAACTTTATAGCCAAGCTGTTATTTACTGTGGATACTAGCCCCCAGCCTTTACGCAGGCAATCCACCGCTTTTACACAGGCTTTAAACATACAATCGCTCCCGAATTTCATTTATTTGTTCACGAATCGTCATATCTAGTTTACTATCTTTGGTGATCTTTTCGACAGAATGCATCGCAGTTGTGTGATCTTTTCGACCAAGTTCTTTGGCGATAACAGGGAAGCTAAGTTTTAACTCACTCCTGAGTAAATACATGGCGATCTGTCGTGGGACTACTATGTATTTATCTCGACGAGCACTACAGATGTCTTTTGGATCTAGCTGGAAATACCGAGCAGTTTTGTCGACGACCTGCTTTGCAGTAATGTGATGCGGCCTAGTTTTCTTAACGTTTGCGACCATTCCTTCAGCTATAGCTACATCTGGTGTAATGCCGCGCATCTCAGAGTAGGCGAGCAGTTGATTTAACGCTCCCTCTAGTTCGCGAATATTAGTTTTGATATTTGTCGCAAGATATTCAACAACCGCTGGGTCAAGATCCATGCCACTTTGACTTGCCTTGGCAGTGATGATTGCTGAGCGAGTTTCATAATCTGGCATCTGAATATCAATTGACATTCCCCATTCAAAACGACTACGCAAACGATCAGTCAGAGTCGGTATACTTTTCGGGGGCTTATCTGAACTAATAATTATCTGCTTATCGTTTTGATGTAGGTCGTTAAACGTGTGAAAGAACTCGTCCTGTGTCTTTTCTTTGCCAGCAATAAACTGCATATCGTCGACTATCAGTACATCAACATTGCGGTACTTATCAGAGAAACCCTGCTTCTTAAATCGTATAGAGTCAAGGAACTCGTTCACAAAAGCCTCTGTCGTGGTATATAAAATCCTAGCGTCAGGTCGATTTTTGACAATTTCATTACCAATTGCCTGCATTAAGTGGGTTTTACCAAGTCCAGCACCACCGTAGAGGAATAGTGGATTATACTTTTCGCCAGGATTATCAGCCACAGCCCTCGATGCAGCGTAGGCTAGGTCGTTGCTTGATCCGACAATAAAATTATCAAAATTATATCGATGATTCAGATTAGTTACCGATGACCTAGGCGATGTTTTGGTCATAGTAGTTTTTCGTTCGGGCAGGATGTCCTCAACAGTATCTCGGCTAATAGACGGTTTTTTCCTGCCACCCGTGGTCTTTACTTCAAACATAACACTCGACACGCTTATCTCTGATTTCTTCAATATATCGAGTATTTGATCCTTGAACTTTTTCTCCAGCTGAGCTTTAACAAAGATATTAGCAACCTGGATGACAGCGCGGTCTTCCTGTACATCGACTAATTCAGTGTTACTAAACCATGTCGTAAATGATGAATGCGGAACAGATAATTCAATTTCACCAAGTACTGCTTGCCATATACGTTCGCGATCCACTATTTACCCCATTTAGATTACTAACCTAACTATAGTCTATAATAAAGTTTTCCACAAGTAAGGATGGTTAAAGATATATATCATGCCGAACAGAGGTGGCATTTTTCCACAGTTAGCACTTACATCTGTTAATCATGTGGAAAAACAACCACAATCTGTGTAAAAGGTTGATTTACTATACCATAATTTTGGGTAAAATCACCTCAGCACTTGAGAAATAAACTAAAAAGTGCTACTATTATGTAGATATGCCAAAAAGAACATACCAACCCCACACACGCCATCGTGCAAAGACGCATGGTTTTAGGGCACGTGTTTCAACTAAGGCCGGCCGCAACGTATTGAAGCGACGACGCCTAAAAGGTCGAGCAAAGATTGCCATCTAATTAAAAACCTCTCGCTACAGAGAGGTTTTTAGTTTATGTTCACCAGGATGGTACAATTATATATATGTTAGCTCAAAAATTCCGATTCCACGGACATGGAAGTCTTCGATACCTGTATAAAAACGGTGATTCTGTACGCACTCACATGCTAACTCTTAAATATATAGCCAATCCAAGGCGCAAAACTAGCCGCTATACAGTGGTGGTCGGCAAAAAGATAATCAAATCAGCGGTTAAGCGCAACCGTGTGCGCCGAAGGCTATACGAGATTATTAGGCTAGAGGAGCCAACCCTAAAAAGTGGCTATGATATCGCATTAATGGTATTTTCTGCCGAGCTATTTTCGATTGATAGTCCATCGCTCACAAAGTTAGTGAAACAGCTATTATCTCAGGCAGATTTATACAAGTAGTTAATTACAACACCGTCATTGTGGTATAATTATATAGATAACGAACTAACTTTGAGGTGTTGCGAGTGAATTTATTTGATGTAATTATTGTTCAACCAATCTTAAATCTCCTGATGGCGATTTATTCTATTGTCCCAGGCGGCGACTTTGGTATAAGTATTATCATATTTACGGTGATCATCAGGTTCCTGCTTTGGCCACTAGTTAAGAAGCAGCTACATCAGACAAAAGCTATGCGCAAGATGCAGCCGGAACTCAAAAAGATCCAGGCTAAGTACAAAAATGACAAGCAGGCTCAAGGCCTAGCAATGATGGAGCTATATAAAAAGCACAATATCAGCCCATTTGGTTCAATTGGCGTCCTATTAATCCAACTACCAATTCTTATTGGTATCTACCGTGTGGTTCAGATTTTTGCTATGCACCGAGACGAGCTAGGTAAGTTCACTTACGGATTTATGGACAATATTCCAGCGGTTAAGGAATTGTTGGCTAGCCCCGATAATTTCAACCAGAACTTCCTCGGATTTATCGACCTAACTCAACACGCCGTTTCTGAAAATGGTGTAGCAATTGGATTATTGGTACTCGCACTACTAGCTGCACTGCTACAGTTCTTCCTATCAAAGCAGATGTCACCAAATACTGACAGTAACAAGCGACTGCGCGATGTCCTGGCTGAGGCTGGGCAGGGCAAAGAAGCTGATCAAGCAGAGGTGAACGCTATAGTTATGCGCAAGATGATGAAGTTCATGCCAGTTATGCTGTTCTTTATCATGATCAGCCTGCCAGGTGCGTTGGCGCTATATATGGCTACTGGTAACGCCGTTGCCTATCTTCAGAACAAGCTCATCCTGGGTAAAGACAAGGAAGAGATGGAGCAGATCGCCAAAGAGAATATTACTAAGCAGCCATCCGCTAAAAAGCGTGCCAGCGAGGCGACCGAGGCGAAAATTACTCGTATAACAGCCAAGGATAAATAAGGAGAGGTTCATATGGATCAAATATCTACCGTACAGTTCGTAAAAAAATATCTAGAAGACATTATTGCTTTCTTCGACCTAAATCTAGATGTGACAGTTTCAGTTGAGGATGATATTGTGGTTGCTTCAATCCCTTCAAGCGAACGAAATAGCCTGTTGATTGGTCGTGGTGCCGAGACACTTAGGGGTTTGCAGTCTCTGTTATCGGCTACTCTTAGGTCTAAAGATGCCGCACTTACTAGGGTTAGTATCGACATTGCCGACTACAAGAAACAGCACGCCGAGAAAGTCGCCGAACAGGCCAGGCAGTGGATCGCACAGGTGCGCGAAACTAGTAACTCCAAGGTGCTAGACCTTAATGCTGCTGATCGTTGGACAGTTCATCACGTTGCTAGTGAGTATAGTGATATCACAACCCACTCAGAGGGTGAAGGCCGTGATCGTCGCCTAATTATCTCTCAAAAGAGCTCATAGTCACATACGCTACATCTAGCGTATGTCCATATATTGACATGGTCCCAACAGAGGGTAAGCTGCTGGGGCGCTATATATAGTGTCAAGGCTTACTATTTGCTATTTGTTTTGTGTGTAAAAACCACTCGTGAGTATAGTAGATAATTCCAGATAAGGCTAAACACCGTAGCGATTAATTTACTGATCATCAGCGATACATCCTGGCTAAACCCAATATTTACGATAACAGGGGACAGGAAGTAAATTATCGCACCCTGGATTACCCATAAGCCAAACAGGGTGACAACAGTAAATAGCACCATCTCTCGAACAATATTTTCTTTACTAGATGACTTAAACGTATATTTCTTGTTTGCAAAGAAGCTAAACACGAAAGCTACAGAGGTCGACAAGATATTTGCGAATAACTTAGGTACACCCAAAATAGAACTAAAAGCGAACAAAAGCCCAAAATCAAGCAGGGTATTTAGCCCACCAATCAGGCCAAACCTAAGTTTAGTCTCGTGCTTTTTTATCAGTTCCTGCATGGTATTCTTCTATGAAGTACAGCGGTCGATTTTTAGTTTCATTAAATATCCGGCCAATATATTCACCGATAATTCCCAAGAATAACATCTGTACGCCGCCCATAAATAGTATAACCGCCAGAGTCGATGAATATCCGGCACCAGTCGACACGCCAAATAGTGGTCGCACCAACAGATATATAATATAAAGGAAAGAAATAGCAGATATCAGTAAACCGGTTATCGTAGCAATCCTTAGCGGTGCTGTTGTAAAGCTAGTTATGCCATCAATTGCCAAGTTGGATAGTTTTCGATAATTCCACTTAGTTGTGCCAGCAAGCCTTGGGTCGCGGTTATAGAAAATCTCTTTTTTCTTATAACCAATCCAGCTAAACATCGCCTTGGTGTTGCGCTGGGACTCGCGAAACTGCTTGAGCGCATCAATACAGCGCCGATCAAGTAGCCTAAAATCACCAGTATCGATCTGAATCGGTATATTGGTGCTTGACTGAAGTATCTTGTAGTACATCTCGGAGGTCTTTTTCTTTAGCCAAGTCTCACCTTCGCGACTACTTCTTCTGGCATACACATCATCATAGCCTTCTTCCCAGTGTTTAATCATCTCGGGTATTAACTCAGGTGGATCCTGCAGGTCGGCATCAATAATCACCATCGCATCACCCCTTACATGATCAATTCCAGCGATCATCGCTATTTCTTTACCGAAGTTTCGTGACAAATTAATATACGATACACGACTGTCCTTCTTAGCCTGAGATTTTATAATCTCTAATGTGTTGTCTCGACTACCATCGTTCACAAATAGGAACTCAAACTTGTAGTTTTTTATAGAGGTAGCTAGTCCATCGAGCCGATCAAACAAAGAACCAAGAACTTCCTCTTCGTTGTAGGCTGGTATCAAAATAGTAACAATCTTCATATCGTTATTGTACCACTAACCCCTAATGCGTGTCTTTGTTAGTAGAACAGTTCTCTTGGCTAAGTTCATCATCCAGCCAAATATAAATGCGCCAGTGTTTGTTAGTCGCGACACTTGAGACACTATCTGTAGGCAAAATTTCTTTAGGCCGATATACTTTACTCTAGATAGCCTAATACTATTAGGCTTAAATTCGTCAACCAACTTAAATTTCTCAGCTATCGACTTCTTTGATCCTGCGACCATAGACCAGTAAGACATCAGCCACCTACTCCTGACCCAATTGAGTAGAGATACTATTTCTTCGCTAGGGTTGTTTCCAGCGAATTGAATTATAGCCGTATCATTTGCCAGTCGATATTCGGGCACTAGTGATGAGGATGAAAAAACACTAGTCTTGCTATTTGTCAGGTAGTGATAAGTGATATCAGGGATAACCTGGATAGATCTAATTTTACTGATATATTGTAACGAGAATATTAGATCCTCGCCAAACCTTAAGTCTTCGCGAAACCTGAGGTTGTTTTCCTTTATAATTTCAGCCTTAAATAACTTATTCCACAAATTATATAAAGTGCCGCCACTGCCGATTGAACCCAGTGTATATTCAATTATATTGTCATCGATAATTTCTGGCTCGGGGTTGATTTGTTTGTAGCCTCTGAATATCCCTTTGGTGCCCTCGACGTCTATTTGCCATCCAGACACCAAAAGGTCTCTATCGTGGCTATTCACTGCGTTCATTACTGTAGATAATGCATCATCGGAAATATTGTCATCGCTATCGTAGAACTGTATATACTTACCCTTGGCGTTATCTAGTCCGGTATTCCTTGCGCTAGAAGGCCCTCCGTTAGGTTTAGTGAATATGCGTATGCGAGCATCATTTCTACCTAACTCCTTTAGTATGGATGGCGTGTTGTCGGTAGAGCCGTCATCGACAAGCAGCAGCTCAAAGTCATCAAATTTTTGTGACGTTATAGATTTTACTATATCCTTAATACAATCGCCTGTATTCCAGACAGGGATTATTATACTTAGCTGGGGATTAGGACTCATACCTCTATGATAACCTATTTTGCTAATATCATTTCGTTTTGTTGGCACTAGTAATTGGGGTATAATTAGTAGGTAATGAAAAGTGGACTTTTTGAGAAGAAAAATCGAGTTCTTTTGTATGAGCTTGTCAAAACAGACTTTAAGCTGCGGTATCAGGGGTCTTTTTTGGGTATATTGTGGTCGGTATTGAAGCCGCTAATGTTGTTTGCTGTGATGTATACGGTTTTCGTGAAGTTTCTAAAATTCACAGACGGTACGCCACAATATCCAATCGTACTTCTTCTTGGTATATCTCTATGGAGTTTCTTTACAGAAGCAACCTCTGTTGGTATGAATTCAATTGTTGGTAGGGGTGATATTCTGAGGAAGATTAACTTCCCTAAATATATCGTTATATTGTCAGCAATGGCAACATCTCTGATTTCCCTGGCTATTAATTTGGTGGTGGTAGTTATTTTTGCGCTATTTTCAGGCATTGATTTTACATGGTTAGTGCTATTGACTCCGTTCAGTATAATTCAGTTTTTCTTATTGGCCTTTGGTGTGGCGCTATTTTTATCTACTCTGTATGTTAAGTTTCGTGACATTGGTCATATATGGGATGTAGTGCTACAGGTTATGTTTTATTCAATGCCTATCATATATCCGTTAACCCTAGTGTCGAATTACCACATATTTGGACTTGAGGCTCAGCAGATAATGCTGCTTAATCCTGCGGCACAAATCATTCAGGATGTCAGGCATAACCTAATATCGCCAACTACCGTACCAACAACATGGTCCACCGTAGATACTTGGTGGCTTGCAATAATACCTGTATTTCTGACTATTTTAATTTTGATTATTGGGGCGCGTTATTTTGCTAAAAATTCTAAAAAATTTGCGGAGATATTATAGATG
>CAYZJK010000029.1:6977-8993 GCA_964479125.1 uncultured Candidatus Saccharibacteria bacterium | reverse complement strand
GTTACTGAAACTGGCAGCGATACCACTTTAGCTGGAATTATGAAGATGGTAGAAGAGGCTCAGGCTAGTAAGTCTCGGGCGCAGGTTCTGGCTGACAAGGCTGCATTTTATCTATTTTATATCTCTGTTGCTGTAGCGGCGCTGACTGCAGTTGGCTGGTTTATTGCTGGAGCGTCTGCAGGGTTTATTTTAGAGCGAGTTGTAACGGTTTTAATTATTGCTTGCCCGCACGCTTTAGGCTTAGCAATTCCTCTAGTGACGGCCATTTCCACCACTCACGCTGCTAAAAATGGTCTATTGGTGAGGCAGCGCATAGCTTTAGAGTCAGCTCGAAATGTTGATGTCGTACTATTTGATAAAACTGGCACATTGACTGAGGGTAAGCAAGGTGTGGTTCAAGTGGAGTCTGATGACGCATTTAGAATGTTAAGTGTTGCCAGTGCTGTAGAGCGAGAGTCGGAGCATTCTATAGCGAAAGCGGTGGTAGCTTATGCCGAAGAGAAGTCCATCCAGCAGCTACCTGCTGATGACTTTGTTAATTTGCCGGGGCGTGGTGTTAAAGCAACTGTTGAGGGTCGAATTGTGCATGTGGGAGGGCCCAATCTTATTAAGGAGCTTAAGTGTGAGATTGAAGACTCTATTAAGTCGGTAGTTAAGGCTGCATCCTCTCAAGGCAAAACAGTAATCTACGTTATAGAAGATTCTCAGGTGCTCGGAGTTTTGATGTTGGCCGATGTAATTCGTGAGGAGTCTAGGGCTGCTGTTAAGGGGTTAAGGTCTGAGGGTAAACGAGTGGCGATTCTGACAGGAGATAGCGAAGGTGTAGCTAAGTGGGTGGCGAACGAACTAGGTATAAAGGAGTATTTCGCTGGTGTCCTACCTGAAGATAAAGCGAGTATTGTTGAGAAGCTACATAATGATGGAAGTACGGTGGCGATGGTTGGCGATGGCGTAAATGATGCACCCGCCTTAACTAAGGCGGACATAGGTATTGCTATTGGCGCAGGTACAGATGTTGCGATTGAATCGGCTGATATTGTTCTTGCTAGCAACGACCCTCGAGGAGTGTCTAAAATTGTGACCCTGTCTAAGGCTACATACAGCAAGATGGTACAGAACTTAATCTGGGCCACAGGATATAATGCCCTTGCTCTACCTTTAGCGGCAGGTGTAACCGCCTCGGCTGGTTTTATACTCTCGCCTGCCATTGGTGCTGTCATGATGTCTCTTTCAACAGTGATAGTTGCAGTTAATGCTCAACTCTTAAGGCGGCTAAGGCTAGATTAGTAGATATTAAATTCCCACCTACGTAGCGCAGATGGGAATAGTCTAGGGGTGTATGGGTTTAGTCTTGAAGGCTAATCCATTCTCCGAATTGTTCCCAGTGCCCGAGTGTCTCGCCTGCTGAGGCGTTCTCGCCCCGCTCTAGCTGCTCAGCCATGGTCTCTCCTCCGTAAAGTATGACCACTCTTTCGAATGATTCGGACTCATCGATCCGCCCTCTCGCCTCTTCTATGAAGTGGCCTTCATAACGCTCTACGAAGTGCTTTAAGGTCTCTCCGTCGAAATAGGCGATGTGCTCGAGGCAGAAGATTCTTTTATCCTCTTGGTTTCGCATGACGTCTAGCCAGTTCTGTTCAGTCCACCAGTTAGATATGTCTTTCATGTATCCGCCTGGAAAGCCTCCGAGTGCCGGTATCTCCCAGGTGGTGTCTGAGACTACGACTGGTTTGCTGGCTACCTCGTATGCAGCTCTGGCTTTAGCCTTAGCAATCTCGCTAGAGTCATGATGTTGAATTTCTTCAATATCTACCTTTAGCGGTTCGACTGTGATTTCGTATGGTGCAAGTGTGGCGTTAGCTTCACTAATCTTGCGACTGTTGCCGGTGGCAAAGAGAATTGTTTTCATGATAATTCCTTATCTCTTGAGGTGGTCGACTGAAAACGGGACCTATGGGTTAGTATACCAGATAGTGTTTATCACCCCTCTAGTATGTGAGCTATAATAAAGAAAAG
>CAYZJK010000029.1:0-6877 GCA_964479125.1 uncultured Candidatus Saccharibacteria bacterium | reverse complement strand
GTTATCTGTGGTGTGCGAGTTGAAGAAATAGAAGAGCCTTTAATGCAAGAGATTCGGTACATGGATAAATTAGTAGACGAACTCTGTAGGGATAAGGCGCTTGAGAAGGTGTTAAGACGGGCTTAAGTAGCGCTGGATTTCCCGGTTGTCAAAACCTCTCCAGTATTGTTAAATAAGTAGCAATCATTCGTCCCTTCTATTTTAGAAAGAGGTAGTACAATGATCGGACATAGTAACGTGAATCTGGATGAGATTAAGGATCTGGACGACGTTCTAGTAACCGAGAGCTTACTGAAGCAGGTCCGAAATAATCTCAATCGCATTGATTCTGGGCTGACACATCGCTACAAGGTGGCCTACGGCCGTGCTTACTACGATGCTGAAGAGAACGCAGGCAGTAATGATGCTAGGGTTCAGAGGCTAAGCGGTGTATACCCTGACAGTCAGTGGTTGACTAGTATGTTTTACAAACTTGTCTACACTGGTGATGAACCAAGGTCTATGGTGAATTCAGAGGTTTTGTTCTGGGGTTACTTTGCTGACCAGCTTTTGCTTCGTGGAGCTCGGAGTGATGATGGGGCGGTTTCTAGGTTGGTCACTCAGGCCGGAATCATTGACGGATCGACGGTTCTAGTAGACGATCCTTACCGCGGCCGGCGTGAAGCTAGGCTTGGTAGTATCAGGCGTTTCAGTAGTCATCCATGGCTCTTCATTGAGCGAGCCGCTTTCAACTCTCTTATGGAGGATGAGACTTGGTCTCGCTTCATGCGCGCAATTGATGGACCAGTAGCTATTGTCGGTGAGTAGATTCTACTCCGCACCACCCCACACAGCCAGTGTGGGGTTTTTAGTTCAGATTTGTATTATTTATTAATTGTTATAGAATATGTTTAGTCTCTAGCCCTACTATCTAAGGAGTTATGATGGAGACCGAGCAGACTATCTACGACACTCCTAATGGACCGGCGCTTGGCCGCGTACTGATACGAGAGCATGACGTTGATAGCTATACAAATAGCCTGATGGCTGACACCGAGTTTCATACTCGCTTCTGGGACGCTACGCTTGAGGTCACTAAAGTGGCAATCAGGATAAGCACTTCTATCTATCAGAAACTTGAAAGGTTTGAATCTGGAAAGTGGTGCCTTGATAAGGCTGAGTATCGGCGTTTGCTTGATAGTTATGCGCTAGATATGCCAGAGATTTGGGTGACAGACGAGTTTGACTGGATGCTAAGGCTAGCTATCTCACCTACTGGCTCTTGGAGTATGCCGAGTATGAGAGAATGCCTTAAGTTCTACTCCCTCTTCGACCGTTACTTCAGCTTAGCTGGGTCTATGGACCTGGTAGCTGCCAGACAGCTAGCTATGAGTGCCGCTAGTGTAGTTGGATCAGATGTTGCATGTTACGACTTCGCACTTGGTGAAACTACCACTACGCCTCTAGACTGGGATGAGGTTTCCCTGCTCTCAACTGAAGAGCTGCCAGTTCTTTACCTTTCTCGTGAGGTTTATGAGAGTATGGTTTATAAGTCAGATTGCTGGCGATCTTTTATGGCAAGTACTGCTAAGAAAGTGGCTATTGTCGGCTGATCAACCCACACCCCACACATCCAGTGTGGGGTTTAACATTGCTACGTAGTTGACAATTGTTTTATTTTAGGTTATAGTTTCGCTAACATGACCCAACACTACTACGGGAAGGATTGTCATGTTTGCACTTTCCAGTCAGGTCAAAAAGTCGATCGCTTCTGCTATGACTGTTTTGTTTGTGGGACTGTCTGTCGCGGCTTGTAGCTCCGGGCAGCACGAATTTCCTATCAGAGAGGATTATGTACCGCTGCACGATCATGGTATCAAGGTAGCGGACGATGAGTGTCCGACAGTCGATCAGTTAATTGAGGCTGATGCGTATATCTGGCAGAATGATGTCTTGGCGGCTAATAATCGCACCAGTATTGATTCAGCTGCTTTCGCTGAGGTTGTGGCCGAGCTGGGCGATGCTTGCTCTACTTTCGTAATGACAGGTCAGGTGAAGCAGGTAGAGTCTGAGCCTAATGGTGCACTTATCTTCAAGAATTTCTGTTCAGCATATGAAGATAGGCATTGGGCTGTGATTCATACATACCTCGAAGACAAGTATGTTCATAACCTATCTCTAGCTGCCTACCTTAAGGATCCGACGCTTTACTTTACCGGTCTTCAGTGTCAACCCGGACCCTATGAGGTTATTACGTCCAACTCTTGGAGTCTCTGGGCTCAGACTGAGGAAGGCAAGGCATGGTTCCAGAAAAATCAGCCTGAAGATATGGATAGAATTGAGAACACTATGGGTGTCCATGGTGAGGTTCTCTACTAACCACCCCCCCTGACCCCACAGCCATAAGCTGTGGGGATTTTTTTGTAATGATTTAGTGTTGGCGTTGAGTGGTGATATAGCACTAGTCTCAAAACGTTCTAACCACCTCTGGTTTCCGATTGGAAATTTTAGTAGATGAAAGGGTGGGTAACGTCATGGAGATTGTACGTGCTAAAGTTGATTCAGTTCAGGATGAGGCTGTGGAGCAGTCTGCTTTCACCATGACAGAAGTACTGCGTATCAATGAAATTGAATCTAATAGCGAGTCCAGGGTTGATGACTAGGAGTAGTTCACTCGCTTGTCGGTGGTTTCATACTTGAGTGGTGGTAGGTTTTAAACCGAGGTAGCTTGTGAGCAAGCTGGTCAGGATAATAACTTTGAAGCCAGCTTTACTGAGCTGATGGATTCAACGATACCGATGAATTAGGATGGAGGAGCGTGACAATAACCCTACAGAAATTCTGTAGGGTTATTTTCTTTGTCTTTATGTTCGATTTAGTTATCGAATAGGAACCTTAGGTAGTCCTTCATCATACGTACGCCGGAGATGGTTGGTAGGTATGCTTTAAGCTGTCTTTTAACAGTGTGCGATAGATACTCATCGCTACTGTTGATGTAGATAGCTTTTTCCATCTGGCGGTAGAGAGACTCTCGCTCGTCGTCATGAGTCTTACCTGTAACCTCTAGACAGACTACTGGCATAACGTCAGCTACGCCACCGTCAGCGGTTGAGATTAAGATCTTAAGGTTAGCAATGTCCTTCTCCCAAGACGTACCACAAGCTTCTAGTCCAACGATCGGCACGTTAATGGCTGCATCAGCACCAACCGATAAGGCTCGACCTAGTTCTTCGTCGTAGTCTTGTAGGTAGTGAACTCGCTCACGAAGTACTTCATCTTGATCGACTCGATGTAGGATATCCTCTAGGTGATCCTTCATTGCGAAGTCTACCTGGTGAGTTTTACCGGTTAAGATGTAATGAGCATTGTTCTTCTCTAGGATTGAGCGCAGGCGGTCTAGGTCTTCAAATACCATGCCAGGTCGCTTGTAGCTAATGAATCGGCGCTTGAAATCGAAGATGAATGCGTCTTCAGCAATAACAACCGGCTCGCCGTACTGGTTCTTGCGCTTTGAAAGTACATGTAGAAGTTCACGTCGACCTTCCTTCTTTAGTTCTCGGATTCGAGCTGGGTCGACACTGTCAATCTTTTCTTTGTAGTCTTCGCTGGTTAGACCGAACTTATCTAGGATTCCTTCATCTTCATAGAACTTCATAATAGAAGCAGATACCCAGGTCTTCATGTCGATGCCGTTAGTAACAGCGTGGAATTTAACCTTGTCGCCATCTCGGTCACGGAAGTCAGCCACCTTGGCGTGAAGTCGGCTTACGCCGTTCTTAGCTTCGGCTAGCTCAACTGCAAGCGAACTTGGCTTAACAATACCGTTGTCGAACTGTCGTATTAACCAGCCGCGTAGAGTCTTGCTCTTGATGTTCGGGAAGACGAATCGTTCGAACTGGTCGTATGAGAAGGCACTTTCGGCAGCCTGAATAAGAGTGTGGTTAGTGTATAGAGTATGCTTACGGACGTATACGATGGCTTCATATAGGTTCATGCCGTTGCTGCATAGTTCGTCTAGTCGAGCTAGCGCCGCAAAGATAGTTGCAGTTTCGTTTAGCTGAATAATCGCTGGCTTAATACCAACCTTCTTTAGTGCCTGGTAGCCACCAAAACCTAGAGCGGTTTGTTGGTATAGGCGATGGTCGCTACTGCCGCCACCAGCGTATAGTTCACCAAAGTTTGGTTCGGTCATGGTGATGAATCGAGTTGAGCCTAGCTGCTTTTCGTAGATGTATAGAGAAGCATCGCTAGCGTCCTTAAACTTAATCTGAACGTTATCTAGGTATGTGTAGCCAAAGTCTTGTGGAGAGACCTTAGTGTGATATTCTTCTTGCCTAAATCCGTTAACAGCTTGGTGTGTTTCTTCACCAAAGAAAGGAGTCACCATGACAAATGGTACGTCTAGTTGCTCAGCAACTCGCCTTGTGTCAGCGGCTAGAACACCTAGTCCACCGCCACCTTTAATGCCATTTTCTTGGTCGTATACTTCCATAGTCCAGTAAACATATGGTCGCTCAGCTGATAGCTGCTTTGTTAGAGACTTTCTTTCAATCAGCTTGTAGAACTCTGATACGTCTTCTATGTCTGTCGGTTCGTAATGTTTGTTTATTTCGTCGTAATAACTATGACTCATTTAATTTCCCACACCTATTAATAGTTACTTAATAATTCTTACGGTTATTATACGGTGTGAGTTAATTTAAAGCAATTTAAGGCTTAGCTTAGTCGGTTGAGTCCTGAAAACCAGTGCTTGACTTGATTCTTATGCTTACTCATAATATGGCCAGTGAGTTTAAAAATAACTAAACAATCTGGCTTTACAATTGTTGAATTATTAATCGTACTGGTAGTAACCGGTATCTTGGCAGCTATCTCTATAGTTGTATATAACGGCATTCAAGCTCGAGCGCTCGACTCTTCTCGGAATAATGCAGCTCGACAAGTATTGACTCTACTTGAGATGCATAAGGTTGATCACGGCTCCTACCCGGAGTTGCCTGAAGTTTGGACTAACATGGGTGGAGCTTGTCTTGGCGAGGGTTGGCCGGAATATAACGGCATGCAGATATGTTGGAATATTTACGATCACCTACTTAACGGCACTGGTACATATATGGGATCTACCTTTTGGAAAGTAGATAGTGTTGACGAGGCGCTGTCCGTCTATGGTACTCAACCAGACTATCCGCAGACGCCTACTTGGCGAGGTAGTCACCATACGGGTGGAGTTATGAATCATAATACCTTAGCTGTGATTAATAATATGCGCGATGAGGTAGCTGGTGGTGGCTTGTATAAACCAGGTTATTCACTTGTGTGGTTCTTATCCAGAGATGCAACTTGTGATTTAAATGGCGCTGATACCGAGCAGTTCGCGGGTGGTGAAGAGTCGACCGTCTGCGTTGTGCACCTTGATTAAGTAAGTTTAGGAATATAAATTAAAGACCCGCACTGATTAAAGTGCGGGTTTATCCTGGTTTAGCTAGTGATGTAGCGCGAGGCGTCGATAAGATTGACGAACGGACGACCAATAACATCGACATTGTGATTAAACTTAGCTTCGCGAAGTTGCATGTTCGCCTTGCGGCGATCGCGACGGTTGATGCTGCGACAAACGATCTTACGGTAGTTTAATTCACCCTGAACGTAGCGAGCGCGATTGACGCGTCCTCCATGGGGCAGTCGCACGCAGTTGTCGCGAGCCTCCTTGTAGGCGATTCGCTGCTGCTTGCGCTTCTCTGCTTTAATGTTGCGGCGCAACGTACTTCCCTTCTCTAGATAGATAGGACAAATATATTAAAACATTATTTTATCAATACGTCAACAGGATGGTTAATAGCTATCAAAGCGTACAAAGTGACATGTGTAGCCGCCTGGGTTTTTAACTAAGTAATCCTGGTGATAGTCTTCTGCTAGGAAGAACTTTTCAAATGGCTCAAGACTAGTGACGACTGGGTTGTCCCACTTGCCTGACAGGTTTACTCTGTCGATAAATTTACTGGCTAGTTCTTTTTCTTGTTCGTCTTGATAGAAGATGGCAGATCTATATGACGTTCCGATATCATTACCTTGCTGGTTTAGTGTGGTTGGGTTATGGATTCTGAAAAAGAAATCTAGAATCTCTTCGAATGAGGTTTGGTCGGTGTCATAGCTGACCTCCAGTGTTTCAGCGTGACCTGTATGACTTTCGTAGGTTGGATTAGGGTGTTTACCGCCGGAGTAGCCAACTTTTGTGTCGACGACACCTGGTTGCTCTCTAAAGAGGTCTTGCATACCCCAGAAGCAACCACCACCTAAGTAAGACTTCTTGATCATTAATCCTCCTTTGGTATGAACCTCACTGAGATGGAATTGACGCAGTGACGGACGTTTTTATTGGTATACCTCTCACCTTCAAATAGGTGACCTAGATGTCCGCTGCAGTTAGCGCAGGTTATTTCAGTCCGCATGCCATCCTCATCGAGCGATCTATTGACCGCTCCCTCAATTTCGTCATCAAAGCTTGGCCAGCCGCAGTGGGCTTCAAATTTATCTTCCGAGCGATACAGCGGTGCTTCGCACTGCCTACAGACATATGTACCTGGTTGATTGGTGTGTAGGTATTCACCAGTAAAAGGAATTTCGGTGCCTTTATCGATAATGACTCGCTTCTCCTCCGCCGTCAGTTTCTTCATATATCTATTATATCAAGCTAACTTCGCTCGTATAAGGTTGAGAGTTGCTTAACAGGTTGAAAACTTGTTGTAGTTTGCTACAATTAGTTAAGGTTTACCCTATTGGGGTGTCGCCAAGCGGTAAGGCACGTGGTTTTGGTCCACGCATGCGGGGGTTCGAATCCCTCCACCCCAGCCATAGAGCTTATGTTTAGAAATAGATCTCTTCGGAGGTCTATTTTTTG
>CAYZJK010000028.1:0-10119 GCA_964479125.1 uncultured Candidatus Saccharibacteria bacterium | reverse complement strand
TCAGCAGAAAACTATGTATATTATATCATGTTTTTGACATTCAATCAATATCATCTAGGGTTGAATAATTAAAAAACCTCACACTGGCTGTGTGAGGTAAGTAGTAGGGTTTACCAAATATCTTCAGTCACCTGATCCATGTATGTCCTGTGACCTGGAGGGTCTGATGGTGGGTCTGGTTTATTGCATGCCACCATTGAAGTGGCGCTTGCTGACAGGATGAGGGACACAACTGCTATGATTGCGCAGCGCCTAGCTAGCACCCTATCCTTCATCTTGGTGATGGCGTAGAGCCAATAAATTGTGAGTATTGCGATGGATGCAATAGCTACGTTTATCAGAACTGCAGAGATTGACATGGTCTTGCCTAACTATAGAGTGTTGAAGGTGCAGTTTATAATTAAACTTTATATACTATATCATAAAATTATTAATCTTGTAGTGGAAGCTTAAAAGCCAGTGTGAACAGTTGCTGCAATCAAAAAAACACCGCCCTATGTGGACGGTGTTTTTTGGTGAGTAGGTTAATCAAACCTGCTTAACCTGTAGAGCATCTAGCTCAACTGGAGTGTCACGGCCGAACATGCTGACCATAACTTTAAGCTTACCCTTTTGGTAGTCGATTTCGCTGATTGAACCATCGAAGCCCTTGAATGGACCGTCGACGATAGAAACCACTTCACCAACCGAGAAGTCGATTTGGTGCTTCGGCTCTTCGACGCCCATTCGCTTGCGAATCTTCTTGATCTCAGCTTCAGAGACAGGAGTAGGTTCTGTGCCGCTTCCTACAAAACCAGTTACACCCGGAGTGTTTCGAACGATGAACCAAGTTTCTTCAGTTAGCTTCATCTCAACTAGAGCGTAGCCCTGGAAGATCTTACGGTCAACAACTTTTCGCTTACCGTTCTTGATTTCGATTTGCTTTTCCTTAGGAATCATAACGTCGAAGATTTTGTCCGCCATGTCTACGGCGTTGATTCGCTGGCGAATGCTGTCAGCAACTTTGTCTTCGTATCCGCTGTATGTATGGATAGCATACCACTGGCGGGTTGAGTCATATCGTTTCTTAGCCATAGATTATCCTTGGAGTATTATCCGGTTAAATAAATATTGAAACAGGAGATCTAGGAGTAGAACGATCCCTGCTAGTATCAGTGAGAAAATAATCACCGCAACAGTCATCTGCCAGGTGTTCGAGCGATCTGGCCAGCGAACTTGCCTCAGCTCGTACCACGCACCCTTTAGGTAAGATGGTTTCTTTTCTTTCTTCTCTTTCTTTGTAGATTTTTTATCTTTAGGCTGCTTAGCGGGTGTAGAAATTGCAGCTGCTTTAGCTGTGGTCTTGCTAGTTTTCTTAGCGTTTTTCTTCTCTACCTTGTCTGCAGCTTTAGAGTCTACAGACTTAACTGTAGTTTTAACTGATGCTTTAGGCTTTTTTGAGCCGCTAGCCGCTGTGCTCGTTACTACACGAGTTTTGGCGGTACTCGACTTTTTCTTTTTAGGTTCTGCCACTCGTTTCTCTCCCAAATTAAATAGTCTGCTTGTTGCAGACTGTCAAGTATTACTATAGGCGCGACTGTTAAATAAGTCAAGAATTTGCTGGCGGCTTCTCTGATGTAGGTAGAGTAAAACTAAACTCTGATCCGTGGTTTAGGCGACTCTTAAGTTCTATTTGAGTGCCGAGCTTACGCGCTAGCTTATTAGCTACGTAGAGACCTAGGCCAGTTCCCCTAGTTTCTCTAGTGCGGTAGTCTTCACTCCTAAAGAACTTCTTAAAGATGTTTTCTTTGTCTGAGGCACTAATTCCAATGCCAGTATCTTTGACAGATAGTGTAACTTTGCCGTTGCTTTGAGTGGCCTTAATGGTCACGCTACCGGTGTGAGTGTATTTAATAGCATTCACGACAAAGTTTTGTAGTAGCTCAGATACATAGAGTCGGCTCTGGTAGATATATCCGACAGATGGAGAGATAGAGATATTTAAAGCTAGTCCCTCGTCCCCAGCTACGCTCTCGTACTCTCGGTAGAAGTTCTCAACCAGTTCACGTACATTAATATACTCTGGATCGTCAGCTACTCCCCTCTCGGCGCGAGATAAGGTAGATAGGTCATTAATCATCTTAGCTAAGAAAACAATCTGGCTGTGAGCTGACTTGAGTGGTTCGATAGTATTCTTTTTAGTAGCTAGACCCTTTTCGTGCATAGCAATAATGTTGCTAACTACACCCTCGGTAACAGCAATTGGAGTTCTAAGTTCATGAGATACGACGCTGATGAACTCATCTTTCTCTTCATCTAGACTCTTCTGATGTGTAACGTCTCGTAACTGTAGAATGTACCCCTTGACGCTGGACTTTCGACTCGCTGAGGAATTGGCGTCGCTTATTGGACTTAGGGTAACTTCTAGTTGAGCGCGATCAGTGCCGCTCTCATCGTATTCAATAAAAACATCATCGCGGGTGTAGGCTTCTTTAGTCTTGCCGTCAAAGTCAAAGATTGCCATTTCGTGACCGTCTTCATCAACTACTTTGAGTGCATCTTTAATGTTTACGCCATTGAGTGAGCGGTTAGTGTCCATAATGTTTAGAGCTGAGGCATTGTAGCTATTAATGATACCTTCTCTGTTAAGACTGATTACACCGTGACTTAGGTTATTAATCAGAGTCTTAATTCGGTTTTGCTCTAGTTCGGCTTGCTTGACGCTGTGTTCAAGAATAGATTGACGAATTAACTGAGTCTTAATTATTAATACGATCATTAATGTAATAGACACGGCCGTAAAGACATACAGGAACGGAGTAATTGGGTTGTAATCTAAGTCGGTAAAGGCTGTACTTGCGTCAAACACAGATGCGACGAATAAAATCATTACACCTAGAACCAGGCCTTGGATCTTGTAGGTTCGGTATAAGTCGTATAGTACTAAGGTAAGACCAATGCTAAATGGTGAAGAGATACCGGTGGTAGTAAGGATTAGTAGGGTTGCTACGGTTAGTGTGCCGTAGGTTTGTAGTAGCTTCATCTCAGGGCGCCGCCTAGTAGTTAGAATCGAAACTAAGGCAACGATGATTAGCAGTGCAGTTAAAAGAAAAATAGCGTACTGGTGAGTGTCTGCTCGAGCTGAGTCGAATACGCCCATGGCAAACAATAAGCTTTGAAACGCTAAGAGAGCGCTGTAAAGAAATATACCAATCCGAAGTATACGTGTTTGTTTGTTGCTTCGGTATAAGCCACGAAGTTTAACCATAACCGCTATTAGTATACGCTAGCCAGTTAGGTATTTAAATAGTCGGCGTGAACTCTTTGAGTCTCTTTCTGTGGATTTTGTAGTCTGGATCACCAATCGCTACTCTAGCCCAGAATCTATCTGAGTGATTCATCTCAGCGGTGTGACACAGTTCATGAACTAGAACGTAGTCAATTAGTTCATAAGGAAGCTTCATAAGGGCGATGTTTAAACTAACAGTACCGCTTGAGCTGTAACTCCCCCATCTGCTGCTGGCATGAGAGAATTTAATTCTCTCATAGCTGTAACCCAGTTCCTCAGCCAGAATCTCTAGTCTTTTTGGCAGGTATTCTTTGGCTTCTTTACGAAGGGCTTTAATGACTGCATCTCTAATATCCCGCTGTAGGTTGTCGTCTTCTTCGTCTAGGTTCTCGGGTTTAGTAACGATAATCTGATTTTTGTAAAAGCGGACACTAACTTTTGGGCCAGACTTAATAATCAGAGCATGACTCTTCCCTATTCGATCACCGTTCTTATAGCTAGTCTCAGGCGTATGTCTTTCTAGTAATTTTCTAATAGCGCCACGGGATGAACTGATTAAACCCTTAACTACAAATAAAGGCGTGCGCTTTGGCATTGTTACTTTAAGACGTCCGTTTGGCGCTACTCCGACCTTGACCTGCCTGGCATGTTTTAGTTCGTGTAGAGTGATTTCACCAAACTCTTTATCGGTGAGAGTTTTCATTATTTATAAAGAAATAGAGTTGTTGCGAGGGTTTCTCTTAGGTACTGTTAATCGCTGTGCTTTCTTTGCTTGCTTAACTGGGCCGTAGGCGGTCTGGTCTCGATAGACTCTTTCCTCCTCGGAAATACTGCGAAGTAGGGTGCGAGCTTGAGTGGTGTAGGTGTGTTTGCCACTTAAGACGACTGTCTTTTCGGTTTTATCTGGTGCGGTGAACCTATTAACTAACTGATCGAACCGTTCAACTGAAATGATGTGGTCTTTAGAGTGTCCAGGCATACCCTTAACGGCGCGTTTTTCAGCTGTAGCGAATTCAGTCTGCACCCAAACAAAGAGTGGCAGGTAGCCGGCGTCGGTTACGTATTTGGTCAATCTTTGACGCTCAGCTCTAACTTCTAGCCCGCCTTCATATAAAAAGGTGCACCGAGTCTTGAATAGCTCCTGCATCTGTAGGTGTGCTAAATCGGAAATTAGTTCATCTTCTCGCCTGGAGTAATCTGGCTTTGGATTGAGTGTTTTTCTTATCTGATCCAGTTCAATAAAGGGGGCTTTGAAAGTTTCAGAAAACTTCCTGGCAAAGTAGGTCTTCCCTGCACCAGGAATGCCCATCAGAAAAATAACCCGTGGCGTGGAGAGACTGAGGTGTTTCATAGGCTATAGTATACCATAATTAATTGTGATTAATTCCCCTGCTGTTTGTCTATCCATAGATATATTGCGATAAAAAGTAGTCTTGAAATTTGCAAATCTGATGGCAAAGCTTAAGAATTGTAATGTTTATCCTTTAAGCTATTGTACGGTATGATGGTAGTGATGAATAGTAAGATAGTAGCAGCGATTACGTGGGTAGCGATCGCACTAGGATTTATCTCGATCCTAGTCTTTATTTTGGTCTATGCCGTCATAGGCCGCGCCTCGCAAGAAGAAATTACATTTACCGATCCGCTGGACGTAGTTTCTAAGTCTCTAGCGGACAGTTATCAATCGACTGGTAGTTTTCCTACTAGTCTTAATACTTTATATGAGCCAGAGCCAAACAGTCCGGTAGGGATCGACTACACAAGACATGAGACAGGCTACTGTGCATCAGCCACCTATCTTCAGGGTGGTGTTGGCTCGTCGAAGCATGGTGCTCCGACTTATCATGTTAAAGAAGACCGAGTGCGTCGCCTAGGTATTTGTCCGCCTGAGGGACTAGAGTGGAAATCGCTTCATCACGGCTCCACCTTTGCAATTGGCTGGGGTACTGATAATGAACTATATGTCTGGGGTGAGGGTAATCGAGGCGAGTTAGGATTAGGTGAAGGTAACAAGATTGCCCATGAGCCTGAGAGGATGGATCGGTCAAAGTTGTTTGATGACGGTACTATTACTCAGGTAGCGACTGGAGAAAATCATGCTATTGCTGTGACGGATAATAAGCAGATTTATACTTGGGGTCGAGGTGACGCGAGGCTAGGTCAAGGCAAGCACCGCAGCACTAATGTGTTTACACCTACTAAAATTGAGCTGCCAGAAGAGGCTAAGGATAAGACTGTTTTGCAGGTGGCAGCTAGTCGGCTAAACGGATATGCACTAATGACCGACGGTGCTATCTATGCCTGGGGTAGTGACTCTAATGGGCAGCTAGGCACCAGTGAGCCTATGCCTCAACATGAAACTGGTATGGCCTCCCCCACCCAAGTTGAAATGATTGAACTGATCGATGATAACCGAATTGTACAGTTAGTAACTAGCCCGTTTGGCACACAAGTATATGCGCTTGATTCTGAAGGTATGCTTTACGGCTGGGGGTCAAACACTAGAAATAGTCTAACGATGGTGACTGACGATGAAGTGGTTGATGTACCAATCATGCTACTAGATGAAACAGAGTTTGATGATCTAAGGTTTGATTCTGTTTCGACGTCATCGACTCACACGGTGGCATTAACTAAAGACAATCTGCTGTTTGCTTGGGGTAATTCAGCTTTCGGGCAGTACGGCAATGGCACCACCCAGCGACAGACCGAGCCTATGCCAGTAGATATGTCTCGCATGCGTGGCCAGACTATCCAGCGAGTTGCTGTCGGGCCGCACGTCGATGACCGGTATAGCATAGCTTATGTAGATGGCGGAGTGTTTGTCTGGGGCGCGAATAGTTATGGTCTATTTGATCATGACGATGTGCGCATTAGGCGACCAATCTTCGTGCCGTCTGTGTACGCAAGTTAATGACATGGTTTAGAATAGTTCTATAAATAATTAGGAGGATATAAATGTCGGAGTTTTTAAGTAAGTTAGGGCTTGGAAGCTACAGACATCCTTGGCGAGTGATTGCTGCTTGGATGGTTGTGCTAGCTGTATTGGGTGGATTAGCATATAACTTTGCCAAGCCGACCGATTCGGCAATTACCATACCGGGCACCGAGGCTCAGGTGGCCATTGATAAGGCTGAGGAGCTATTCCCTAATTCTGGCGGTGGCAGTGGTCGGATTGCTCTTAAGACTCAAGACGGCTCTCCCCTGCTTGAGCAGCCTCAAGCTGTGCGAGATTTAGTTGAGTCTATCTCTAAGGTTGACGGTGTCGCCATTGTGGTTAGCCCGCGTGAGCTGCCGGAGTTAGTTTCACCAAGTGGCAACATCGCTTTTCTTCAGGTTCAGCTAGAGAAGCCGGCTAATGAAACTGATCCAGCGGTGTTTGAAAAGATCGACGAGCAGATTGAAAAGGTTCGATCAGATAACCTGCAAATCGAAAAGAGCATGTCGCTTAGCAACATGGCGCCAGAAGATATTCTTGGAATTGGTGAAGTTGTTGGTGTAGCGATTGCCTTTGTGGTTCTCTTGGTTACGCTAGGTTCGTTAGTGGCGGCCGGTATGCCAATTCTTAGCGCTCTAATTGGCGTTGGCGTGAGTATGGCTGGTTTGTTTGCCATGAGTGAGCTAATTACTATTGGTTCAACTACGCCAGTGTTAGCTATTATGCTTGGTCTGGCTGTTGGTATTGATTACGCATTATTTATTGTTAACCGCTACCAGTCTCTACTTCGATCTGGTTTAAGTTATGAAGAGTCAATTAAGACAGCGATTGGTACTGCTGGTAATGCTGTTGTATTCGCGGCTTTAACTGTTGTGGTGGCGCTAGCTGCTCTATCTGTGGTTCAGATTCCATTTATTACCACAATGGGATTAGTTGGTGCAGCAAGCGTGGCAGTTGCAGCGTTGGCATCTATTACGTTTATTCCAGCTCTACTTGGTTTAGCTAAGGGTAACGTTTTCAGAGCTCGTGAGCTCTCTAGAGTTGAAGTAGCGCAAAAGAAAGTTATTAAGTCTGGTGAAAAAGTAAATAAAAAGAGTATTTGGTATAAGTGGGTTTCTCTTGCAACTAAGTATCCAGTTCAGTCGTTACTAGCTTGTCTAGCTCTAGTGGCTTTATTCGCTTACCCGATTACGGATATGAAGCTTGGCCTACCGACCGACCAGTACGCCGCGGAAGATTCTACCTACAAGAAGGCCTACGATATTCTCGAAGAAGGCTTTGGTGTTGGTTTTAACGGACCTTTGATGGTCGTTGCTGAAGGTATTGAGCCGATCGATATTGAGGAAGTTATGAGCGGACAAGCTCAGATGCCTAGTTTGCTTCCGCAGCAGCCTACTGACTCAAGGCCTGATATGTCTATGCCACCAGTAGAAGCTCCGCAGCCTTCAGTTGACACTACACCTTCTCCAGACGCTTCAATGCAAGACTTGCAGTATCCACCTAGCACGCTTGAGCGCCAGGATGAAGTAATGGCTCTGATGCAAGAGCAAATGAAGCTAGCGCCTGTGGCTGAAGTCTCGCAGCGTATGATGCAGCTAGATGGTGTTGAGCAAGCACTTCCTGTAGCGGTGAGCGATGATGGTAAGGCTGGTTTAATTCAGGTTATTCCTTCTCACTCACCTACTAGTGATGAGACAGTTCAATTGATTGATGAACTACGCAGTAAAGAGGTTGTCGATACGCTAAACTTTGATAATGATGTTAAGTTGTCTGTTACTGGATCTACCGCTTTAGAGCTAGATATTAGCGAGAAGCTAAACGATGCGCTGCCAGTTTACTTAGCTGTGGTAGTAGGCCTATCCCTCTTACTTCTGGTGTTAGCGTTTAGGTCTATTCTTGTACCTATTAAGGCTACTCTAGGCTTCCTGGCGTCAGTGCTGGTGATGTTTGGCTCATTAGTGGCAGTCTTCCAGTGGGGCTGGTTTGGTATTGCTGAGGCACCTGGTCCGATTGTGAGCTTCATTCCGATCATTGCTATAGGTATTCTGTTTGGGCTTGCGATGGACTACGAGTTCTTCCTAGTCTCAAGCATGCATGAGAGCTACTCTAAGACTAAAAAGGCTAAGAAGGCGGTAGTTAATGGTTTCGCAATCAGCGGACGCGTAGTGGCGGCTGCAGCGATCATTATGGTAAGCGTGTTTGCTGGATTTATTGGTAATCACGATAGTACTATCCAAGCTATGGGCTTTGGGTTAGCGATTGGTATCTTCTTTGATGCCTTTATTGTACGTATGATTATGGTGCCAGCAGTTATGACTCTAATTGGCGATAGGGCCTGGTGGTTGCCGAAGTGGCTAGATAAATATCTACCGCACGTCTCGATTGAAGGTAAGCAGTAGTCTTAAGATTGACAATATACTCTGCTTGTTGCAATATATCAGCTAGCAGAGTTGTCTTAGTTAGTAAGAATTCTCAGTACCTACAAGAGTAAGGAGGTGCTTTATGGCTGATTACAGTTTCGACGACCAGAGCGATATCGCTCAGTTCACTACTAGACACACAATGCGCAAGCCCGACCCTGTCTTCAAATATGATTCAGAAGACCCGCTCGATTACTGGAGCGACGACTGGACACCTTTAATGGCAAGTGACGTCAAGGATAGCCACCTAGAAGATAGTCATGGTTGGGACGATATGAGGAGGGAGATGTTAACTTCTTTAGGGTTAACGGATTCCTCCGTAACGCATTCGCTGATTCCAACTAAAAAGATAAATCTCCAAATCACTGACAACATTAAAATTTAGTTGCTAAATATTGTAATCATGGTAATATATAGGTAATTAAGTAACAATACTTAATGAACCTACTCTAGGAGGTGGACTAATATGTCTACTAATGATGTCGCCCAGCAACGTGTCGCCATCGAGGAAGTCGAACGCAGGGCAGTTGCAGCTCATCTTCAAGCTGAAGACTACCGGCAGAAGCTTGAGGATGTAAAGCTCCTGCGGAGCTATGTCTACAACTGCGCGCAAAAGATGTATGACTCGGTTGTAAGAAGTGACTCTAGTCTTCAGGGTGTTAGTCTCGAAGACTACATCAAGGGGCCTAACGTTGGTCCTGCTATTCACTTCAACTATCGAGCATTCTGTGACGCTTCGTCTCGAGCGGCTAATCTCGAGGATATGATTCGCTCTAGGGAGAATCAGATTAATGAGGCGCTGGTTGAGTGGAAGCACCTTCGTAGCTTCGCACCCAGGGACTACGTATCGTCTGTCGAAGGATTTGAGGCTCTCAGGCGATCAGCCCGACCGCTCCAGTGACCAAGTCACCTATCTAGTAAAGGAGGTTAGCCCGTCTATATGGCGGGCTTTTTCATTATTCTATTTTGTAAAAACTATACTATACAATATCTTTAACAGGGGTAACATTATAATTATAAAGCTTATAGTATTGACAAAATACAATGATTATACCAATATTTCAACATCGGATACAAAAAACGTATCCGTGTACCTACGAAACAAAGGAGTGTGTCATGAGCACTAACTTGATTACCAAGTCCATCTCCCTTCGCCTCCCCCTCTGGATGACTGTCGATCAGCTCGATTCAATCGCTCGCATCGAAAGGTCTACTATCGAGGACTACATGCGACGCAACCTGCTGGAGCGTCCTATGCTTCGCACTTGCGCCGATGAGCTCGCCAAGGCATTCAGCATGACTTTCGACGAGTTCGTCGAGATGCACGATGGCGACTACGGTATCATCAGTGACCATTGCCGCGATCATCTTTATGATGAGCGTAGGCCAACTGTTAAGACAGATGTCTGCGCCGAACCAGCTTGTAGGATGAGGGTCAGTATCACTGAACTCAACCGCAATGAAGGTCTCTGGTGCGACAACTGCGCTTAAAG
>CAYZJK010000027.1:0-11892 GCA_964479125.1 uncultured Candidatus Saccharibacteria bacterium | reverse complement strand
AAGTCAGCGCTGGCTACACACACTAGGGGAGTGGGCGAGCTACATCTAGAATCTCGTGAGCCCTATCTACTGGGCAGAAGTGTGACTATAATAAAGATATGGCATTTAATCTCACACCTAGACTAGATCAAGCACTAAGACTTGCATCATACTCACATGACAAAGCTAACCATTATCGAAAGGGCGAGCTTCGCATCCCGTATATCATGCATCCCTTTGCTGTCATGTCACTTCTTACTAACATAACCGATGACGAAGATACTTTAATTGCAGCTCTCCTACATGACACACTTGAAGACTTAGACTCAAGTATTATTAGCGAAGAAGACATTCGTTTTACCTTCGGCGAGAACGTTCTCTATATCATCAAATCGGTCTCTAAAGATCCGGATATTGACGACTGGAGGGAGTCGAACGAAGACTACATCAAGCGCCTAGTTGAAAGCCAGTCTACTAGTGCCATGTTAGTTTCCCTAGGTGATAAAACTCATAATCTATTCTCTACTCTCCTAGACTACGACCGGATAGGGGATAAGGTCTGGGAAAGATTCACTACCAAGAGTAAGGCAGATCAAATCTGGTGGTATACAAGCCTTGAGGACGTGTTTAGAAAACACCTCGAACCGTCATCGCTTCTCGAACAATACCAGGTCTACGTCGAGCGCCTAAAGACCCTCTAGCGCGACCACTATTCATCGCGACGGTCAAGCATAAGCACTTTGGTAAGCTAGTGGTTTAAGGTATACTGGAATATATAGAATACGTAGACTTATATGGATAACAAACCTCGCCCACAAACTAGTTCGACGTTTAGGCTACCAGAAAGAGAATATCAGCCTACTAGGCAGCCGACACCACAGAAACAGCGTGAGGCTACCTTACGCGTTGTTCGTGGTGAACTAGATTCGATCTATGGTGGGCAATCTAATCAACAGGTTATTCATACTCCTGCTACTCCAACTGGCGAGACTAAGCCGCTCGAGACCTCTCGTCCGACCGTAAAAGAAAAGGCTACTACCGAAGAGGTTCGCCAGCAGCCTAACCAGGCTAACTACCAGCCAGAGAACGTCAATCCATACGATCGTCAGCGCAATGTACCTGAACTTTCGCCTGAGGATGCGGCTCAATGGAGGCGCTACCACAGTGCCTGGCAGAACTACTACCAGAAGTACTACGAACAGTATTACGTTAAAGAAGTTGAACATAAACTGGCTGCTGTTCGCGAACAGGTCGCAAAAGAGCAAGCACCCAAGGCAGGGCCGTCTAGTCAGCCAACTAAAACTCAAATTGCTTCAGATAACTACGAAAAGAAAACTGTCTTCACACAAAACGAAGCTTTGTCTGAGCTACGCCAGTCAATTGTCAGCAAGGCCCAGACAGAAGCTAAGAAGGTTAGAAGGAGTCGTCACTTCATCCCAATTGCCTCAGCCCTAGCTGTCGTATTGGTAATCGGCTTACTTCAATACAACCAGGTATTAATCGCCAACGTAAAGGCTTATATGACACCAGGTGCACTTGAGCCTCAAAATGTCATTATTGACCCTAATTCAACCGTACCAGTTGGACCAGAGCCACGCATGATTATCCCTAAGATTAACGTCGACGCACCAACCGTTTACGATGTCGGCCCATCAAATGCCGAGCAACTAGAAGCTATGCGTAATGGCATCGCTCACGTGAAGTATCCAGGCGCTACCGCACTACCAGGCCAAGTTGGTAATGCTGTCTTCTCAGCCCACTCAAGTAGCGACTGGATTGATTCAGGCGACTATAAGTTTATCTTCGTTCAATTAGAGCGCCTCAGAGAGGGTGATGTTATCTATATCAACTACAACTCTGTACGCTATTCGTACAAGGTTTTTGAAACAAGGACCGTAGAGCCAACCGACATCCAGGCGCTTAAATATGACGGCGACAAGCCAATTATCACACTTATTACCTGCACACCTCTAGGTACAGCTGAAAAGCGCTTCCTGGTTTATGCAGAGCAAATCAGCCCAAGTCCAACTGATGCTGAACGTCAGGCCGACATGCCAGAAGAGCAGGTGAGTAGTTCAGCTATGACTGGCACATCTCCTACCTCTCTAGAGCGCCTATTCGGTCGACGATAGGTCCGAAACTCTACTACAACTAACTAAGCCTATCAGAGAGAGCCTGAATGCTTAATGCAGCTAGAATAATATCCTCCACACATCATGCGAAGTGGCTAGCAACAGTCCATACAACCAACAAAGACTAGCCCAAATAAAATAACACCCTGTACTCTAGGGGTGTTATTTTACTATTCGTTAATGTCAACTTTATATAGGCGACATTATCTCAACAATTAAGAAGAGGGGTATCTAGATCAATTGAATCCTATAGATTCAGGAACTGTGCTCTAGTTAGCTCGTAGCCCTCTTCGGCTTCACGGATAGTGTATAGATACTTAGCTGAAGGACTAAACACTGCATCAAACTCAACTATAGCTGGCATAATATTATTCTGGTTAGCGCCATCGAACTCATAAGTCCTAAGTGTATCATTACCATCGTCAGTCCAAAGTAGATGACTGTCTAGATGTCTAATGATCCGAGGCTCATCAACATCACCCTCAAGCGTAGTTGAGTTGAGCTGCTTAATCTCTAGGTTATAAGTTGAGAATGAATAACCATCTTCGATGATAGCCAGCTGACCAGAAGCAGCGAACCGTACATCAGTTAACTGATGGGTTAAGTTCATCTCAGCAACAGTCGTTAGAGCGATAGAACCCCTAGGGTCGTCAGGTAGGCGAGGAATGCTATATAGAGTAGCGTTTCGACCCTGACCAACTAGCACATACCAGTTGTCATAATACTTAGCGATATCAATTAGTACGGTACTACCCGGCGCAGCTTCGATTGACTGAAGCACCACCGCCTCATCAAATGAAGTCTTAGTATAGCCGATCTCCTGAATACCTTCTTCGTTCGGCTTAGTGACGTAGGTAATATAGCCTGAACCAGCTGAGCCGTAACTATCTACATTATTAACGTGCGGCCGGCTAATACTGCCACGATCGGCGTTAAGTAGCCTTAGTCCGCCATCAACTACGCCGTAAAGGGTTGAGCCATCATTATTAGCAAAAGTAACATCTTCAATATTTCTTAAGCCTAATAGAGTAGATAGGTTGGTGGAATTCTCAGGATTTCGTCGATCAACAATAATCCACTCTACATCGTCATCATAGGTATGCTTAACAAGAATCTGCCTTTCATCGCCACTCCAAGAAATCATTTCATATTGATGTACTGACCCTTCAGATCCAGTACTTAGAATCGATTCAGGAATCTCTTTTTCAACTTCATTAACCTCCTCGCCATCAATCTGTACGATCGACATTGAAGGTTTGTTTTCTTCATTGAACAACATCGCATAATACTGACCGCTACCAGACGGTAATGCGCCAACTAAAGTATCAGGCAGACTAAGTACATCCTCAGGTTCAATCTTTTCAGGAATTAACCTAGCATAAGTTGCCCAAGTAATTCGACCAGGCAAGACTGGTACGGTTTTCTGCCAAGGACGATAGTTGTCTCGTGTTAACTCTAGGGCATACTCGCCAGCTAGTCCGACATACTTAAAGTTAGTGGTCCTAATTTGAGTTCGGCCGTTAATTGATACGGTAGCGTCAGTTGGGCGGCTGCCGATCTGAAGGATACCGCCTTGTTCAATCGATCCCATCTCTCGATTGAAACTATAGCCCATCATCCAGGCGCTAAGCAGGCCAACACCAATCGCTACAATAATCCAAGTGATAATTAGAAAAAAGAACTTCTTCCAATAATACTTTTTTGAAGATTTACTTGAGTATTCCATTAATACCTATCCATTATACTAAACTTCACGTTAAGACACTATCTAGCCACGAGAATAATATTGCAAAGATGCTTCAAACTGGTATCATATGTACTAACGACTACGCAGAGGGTACTACGTAGAAGGGTATATTATTTTAGGGGGTATACATGGGTGAAAAAGAAACAGTAATCATTAATGGACGTGAATACGACCGCAGCACAGGTCTTCCAGTTGGCGTGACACACCTGTCTCGTCAAGAACTTCGTTCAGAAGCTAAAGCTGCCAAGGCTAAAACTACAGCCAAAAGGGCTACTCGCCGGGTCGCAACCACATCTTCAAACATTCACAGCACACTGAAGACTTCAGCGCGCATCGACAGTCGGTTTGCTAAAAAGCCACTTGCTAAGCGAAAACTAACTTATGAAAAGATCGGCGCTGAAGCTGAGGCCGCCCTAGAGCGAGCTCTAAGTCAGAAGAAAGCCGAAGCTAAGACAGAAAAGACAGCTGTAGTTAATAAGACTTCAGTTGCGCCTAAGCCAGCTACACCTAAAGCAGCTCCGGCTCCAATTAAGCCTGTCACTAAAGCACACATCCCAGCACCAGCTGTAACACCAACTAAGCCTACCTCTACCCAAAACCAACCTGCTAAAAAACTTAGCAACCCAACCCTCGAATCTATTATCAAGAAGAATCGTCAGCTTACTCGAGTTGACGGTATGAGCGCACCGCGTCAACGACCAGCTCAAGCTAAAACTGTTCAAGCCAGGAGCCTACAGGAACGAACTGTACTCCAGCCTGTAAGCAGCAGCACTCGCCAGACAGCTCAGTCTAGCGCAACCTATAACATTCCTAAGCAGAACAAAGCAAAGTCTTTCAACACTGAGAGTGTTATGCCACATCCAGTTGCAGAGCGAGCTCAACAAGTACAACGACAGAAGCAAGCTAGCCGCCAACAACAGGCCGCTCCAGCTCAGCCTTCAAGTGTTCTCAAGAACGCAATCGTTAATGACACACTAGAAAAAGCACCAAAGTCTAGCCACAAGAAGCTAAAGAACCGACCCTCTAAAAGGCGTATGCGTATCGTTAGCTTCGCATCAGGCTTCGCAGCTCTAGCTCTATTCGCAGGTTATGTTACCTACTTAAACGTACCTAACATTTCAGTCCGTGTCGCGGCAGCTCAAGCTGGAATTGATGCATCATATCCTGGCTATCAACCAAACGGTTACCGACTTAGTGGCCCAGTTGCCTACACCGACGGGGAGGTGAAGATGAACTTCGTATCTCGCCAGGACGGATCTGAGTACACTCTACGAGAAAGCCGCAGCAGCTGGAACTCATCAACTCTACTAGAGAACTATGTTCGCGAAGCCTCAGGCGATGACTACACCATCTCTAAAGAAAAGGGTATTACTGTTTACCACTTCGGCGGTGACGCTGCATGGGTGAGCGGGGGAATCCTTTACCTAATCGATGGAGATACGAGCCTAACTCCAGACGAAGTTCGAAAAATCGCAACTAGCGTCTAAGTCTAGATTCTTAAAATTAAAATACCAGCAGCCCAGCACTGCTGGTATTTCGTATCGTGATATACTTATACGTAAGCATGTTCAACCGTAAAAAACCAACATCAGACGACCTAAATCCTTACGCCGGCGTACGTAAGCAAAACGCTTTTGCGGCTTGGTACTTGAAGCATAAAAAGGCAACTATTCCAGTTACAATCCTACTTATCCTAACTATTGGCTATGCAGTCTTTTTCTTTGTATTTTTAAACCAGCCAGAGCCAGAGCCTGAACCAGTCAAAGAAGAAAAGAAAGAAGAAGTTGAAGAAGTAGAACCAGTTAAATACTACTCTCCATTAACTGGCGTTGAAGTACCAACTGAAGCCGACACCACTAAACCGATTAACGCGGTTATTCTAGAAAACACACCAGCCGCCCGGCCACAGTCTGGCTTACAAGAAGCTGAACTAGTATATGAAGCTACAACTGAAGCCGGCATTACCAGATTCTTAGCCTTCTACCAACAAAATCAACCTGAACTAATTGGACCGGTTAGATCACTTAGGCCATCTTTTATTGACTGGTTAGCGCCATATGAAGCTAGCGTTCTACACGTCGGTGGTAGCAAAGAGGCTTTAGACGAGATCAGAAATGGCCAATACCGCGACCTAGACCAGTTCTTTAACGGCGGATCATACTGGCGCAGCACTGATCGCTATGCACCGCATAACGTTTATACCAACTCCACTAATATCGCAGCCATGAATGAAGCTAAGGGCTACACCAGCTCAAACCCCCAGCCTCAACCTCGCGGTGACGAGATTCCAGCTGAAGCTACTACAGCCACTCCAAGCGCTGAGTTTAATGTCCACGTTAGCGGTCCAACATACGACAGCCATTGGCACTACGACCCGAACACTGGACACTACAACCGTAGCCAAGCAGGCCAACCTCACACCGATCGCGAAAAAGGACAAATCACCGCTGAAGTAGTCGTCGTCCTCAACCAAGATTGGTACCCAGCCGGTGGCAGTAGAATTAAGTTCCATACTACGGGCACAGGCTCAGCTACCATCTGGCACAAGGGGACTCAATACGAAGCCAACTGGCGCAAAGCAGATAAAAACTCTCAGTACACATTTACATCAACTACCACCAACGAAGAGCTACTCCTACCAAGAGGTAAGACCTGGATTACCGTCAAGCCCCTCAATCAAAGGAATCCATAATGAACCGACTAAAAACTAAAAAACAATCTCTACCAGAAACACCAAACCCGACTAAAGAGAAAAAGATAGAGCCGGAAACAATCTATACTCATGTCAAAAAGCAGCAACAACTGCTTTACATGCGCTTCTTCTTTACGTTCATTCTCTCCCTAGTAGCTCTAGTGGTTTACATCTTCACAGTCGCCTCACTCGCTCCACCGGTCTACCAGTTGATTCTTTATTCGGCCGGAGTAGCGGTAGCGATGTTTCTAATTATGCGCTCAGTTAAACGAGCAACTGATAAGAGCTACCAGCCACTAGTCGATAGTGTAGCTTACGCTCTACACGAAGCCGACTCAGACGCCATGCACGTAACAGACTCGAAGTCACTACAAACTCTTTATACATTAAGAGATAGCTTAGCTGAACAAAACGCCCAGTCTTCACTATCTGAATCCTTAAGTGGTTTTCTAGCTCGAAGTGGCACCTATGTAGTAGTAGCAAACTCTAAGGGCGAAATCCTATTTACCAACCACACTCTTAAGCACTGGCAATCTGGTAACTCGATCTTCAAACTCAGGCTGCTTTACGAGATTGCTGAAGAGGACCTAGTTGCTTGGCTAAGGACTGTCAAGAAGTCAGCCATCACAGCTGAAAAGTCATGGCAACGAGTTAAGACTGATCCAACAGCTGACCAAACACCTCGCGTCTATGACCTGAATGCTAGCTACTCAAGATCTAGCAATGCCGAAGTAGTATTGGTCTTCCAAGATAAGACCGAGCGTTACAAGGCGGATGAAAAAGATCTAGACTTCATTGCCTTTGCTGCCCATGAGCTAAGAGGCCCTATTACAGTCATTAGAGGTTACCTAGAAGTGATGCGTGATGAACTTGATGATTCACTCAATGAGATGCAAAAGACCGTCTTTGGGCGCTTAGAAGTCTCCGCTAACCGGCTAAGTGGATACATTAATAACATTCTTAATGTCGCTAGATATGATCGCCGCCATTTCAGAGTTGAGTTATCTGAACATAACATCGCTGACATCTACCATTCGATTCAGGGCGACATGGAGTCTAGAGCTCAAATCCAGAAGCGCTCGCTAGTAGTTAACATTCCAAGCGACCTACCAACCATTGCTGCTGATGCCAATAGTATTGGTGAAGTGTTCACGAACTTAATCGACAACGCAATTAAGTACACCAGCGAAGCTGGACTGATCGTCATTACAGCTGAGGCAACACCAGGCGAGATAGTGGTTCACGTCCGCGACAATGGTATAGGTATGCCTGAGTCGGTCGTACATAACCTTTTCCATAAATTCTACCGCTCCCATCGTTCACGTGAGTCTGTTGCAGGAACCGGAATTGGTTTATACTTGTGTAAAGCCATTTTGGAATCGCACGGCGGAACTATCTCTGTTCGCAGCTCTCCAGACAAGGGTTCTACCTTCACATTTACCATCCCGTTATATGAAGTAGTCCAAAAGAAGCTAAAGACCACTGCTGATGGCACTAATAACGAGCATTTAATCAATAAGAAGAAGACCTGGATCTCTAACCATAATATGTACCGAGGCTAACAGAAAGGATTACCATATGATTAAGAACATCCTATGCATTGAAGACGACCGACTAATAGGGGAGATGTATGTACGCAGCCTACAGAAGGCTGGCTACGCAGTTGACTGGATGGTCAACGGCAACGACAGTGTCGTTGCCCTAAACAACAAGCAATACGATCTGGTTATCTTAGATATTATGCTGCCAGAGAAGAAGGGGAGCGATATCCTTAAAGAACTAAGAGCCGATAAAGAAAACCTTAACTACGACACCAAGGTATTAGTTCTAACTAACTTCGAACAAGACGAAGAGTCTCGTGAAGCTATGGAGCATGACGCAAGCGGCTATCTAATCAAGGCCGACATCACTCCAAAGAAACTACTAGAAATAGTCAAAAGACTAGACTAAGAAAAAATAGCTAACCTCTCTAGACAGAGGTTAGCTTTCTTGCTACAATTTCCTAAGTATATGGCCCTATCGTCTAGCGGTTAGGACACTGGGTTCTCATCCCAGCAACCCGGGTTCGATTCCCGGTAGGGTCACCACATCAGAATTTTTCATGCCATCAGCCTGCTTCATAGTAGATACATCTCTATAAAGCGGGCTGATTTTATTGTTTATAAATTTTTCGTTTTTATCGCATACAAATACATTAGGGAATATTAGGTTTTGAATTTTTTGCCGGAGCTCAAGAGGGGGCGCGCTCCACTGCGGCACCATATCATGCATAAATTTCAGAGCATAATCGATACTTAATTCGTTAACCACTTGCTGACTTCCAGGTCTAACTATTCCACTTTACAATGTCGGCTCTTCTTCATCCATAGAATCCATCAGAAGCTGTAAGTTATCACCACCTATAGCGTTAGTTATATTATTTTTGATTGCAGCGACTCCAGTTCTACTGATTTCGTCTAACTAATGCATTTGGCTTGCTGCCAATCTAGTCTTAACGAGTTTACGTTAGCTATATTAGAAAACATAAGCTCGATTTATCATTTACATCAGAAGATACTATAATTAATAGTATGCCCGAAGGATATTTACATCCACACTACAGCCGACAGGAACTAATCCAGCTCTTTAAGAACTGGTTAAAAACCTACCGAGATAACCTGAACTCAGACTCTAAGATTGAACTTATCTCAGCCATTGATCTACTCGACCAATTAGTTATACCTATTATCACTCAGGACTGGATAACCAAAGAAGCAGAGCCTTCAGTTTATCTTATCGTCAGCGCCGCTAAAAATGTCGAACAGGACTACTACGACAAAGAGCGCTGGGACAATCTAATCAATACTCTTGAAAAAGTTATCATCGACGCCGCCAAACCGCGAATCGAACCTAAGCCTAAGACCTCTAAGGCGAAAGAGGCTAGCTTCTACCTTGTCTTCGGTAAAGAGGAAGTAGGGGAGAGTAGACCGGCTAAACCATCTAGAAAAGATCTCGTTAACCATGCTAAGGCTTGGGCCAAGAAGGCAAGTCTAAACCTCACACTCCTTACCAGCGAGAGCCAGACTAAAACCATCCTCAAGCTAGACGCCCTAACTTATCCAATCAGAACTCAGGAATGGATAGACTTTAGTGTCGACACCATCTTTGGCGATATCATCGAACAATCTAATCGAGTAGTTAAAAACCACACCAACCTAAGACGCTGGGTTAAATTATTTCACCTAATCGAATCTCTTGAAGATAGCAACAAGACACAAACTAGCGAGCAGATATCAGCTAGAGAAAGAATCAGCCGTATTCAAGAGAGTCTTATCCAATACGCCAGAAAAGAAGTGATTGATCACTGCAAAGCCTGGGCCGAAGGCGCCAGATTCGAATACCCTGAGATTGTAACTGCTGAACGTAGCTATGCACTTTATTCTACCCAGCGCTTGCTCTATCCAATTGAAGTTAATAAGTATCTCGACTGGGAGGAAGAACCTCAACTAGCTGAAATCGTAAGCCTAACCGAAAGAATTGAAGAGAACCACACCAACCCAGCTAGGTGGGAAAAGTTAATTAAACTAATTGACGCTCTTTAGCCGTTCTCCAACCGACAACAACTACTAAGATATAAAGTAAAGCCCCGCTGACACCTGAAGCGGGTCTTTATCTTCACTCCTTTTCGTCTAGATTAAATCATCGTTACAGCCGGAGAATCACTTTAATATATCCATCTTCCTTCTTCTGGAATCTTTCGTAGGCCAGGGGAGCGTCCTCTAGTGGCAGTCGGTGGCTAGCAAAATCATCAACCCCTAATGGGTCGTCATCAGTTAGTAGCGGCATTAACTCATCAGTCCAGCGCCTAACGTTAGCCTGACCCATACTCATAGTAATCTGCTTATCAAACAGCGCATCCATTGGGATAACATCTTTCTTACCGGCATACACACCACTAATCGAAATCGTACCGCCGCGCCTTACGATATCAATTGCTGAGTAAAGAGCACCCATCCGATTAACTCGGGGTGTTTTTATTTTACCTAGTGTAATATTTACTATTGCTTTTTATTAACTAATATTACACAATATAGCCACTATACCGACCGGTATAGTTCGTTCTTTGACAGGAGAAGGTGAGAACTGTGTACATGACAATGGCACAGCGCCGCAAGGAAGACGAGTTCCTCGCTGCATACGAAGACCATGAGCGATCAATGTGCAAATTGACCTCGTACTGGAAAGCACTTGATGACGCCAAGAAAGACATCAAGGAACTTCATAGGCGCAAGGACGCTAGTCATCACAAGATGATCGACGTCAGGCGTGAAGCGAGTAAAGAGCTTAAGAGAATTTACTCCAGAATTAATCCACTGCGCAAGAAAAGGGACAATCTGATCAATCAAATCAACTCGACAACTGATCGAGAAGTCAAAGCTCAGCTTGAAACACAGCTAGCCAACACTAGAAGTCGCATCAAGGAGCTTGATGAGAAGATTTCAGAGTGTCACTTATGGAAGCGCACTGCCGAAGAGGACTTCAAGCAGTACGGCCCCGCATTGGATGCTGCCCACACCATCAAAGCCAAGCAGTTGAAGCTCCACAACCGCGCTCGATGCATCCATAAGCTTAACAAAGAAAAGCTATGGAAGGCGTCAGTTGCCAGAGTTACCGCTGAGGAACGTACCCGCGTACTCAAAATTGCCGAAATCCCACCTAAATTTAAAGGTGGAGCTAAAGTACTCAAAAATATCGACAATCAGTTCGATATTTACTATGGAGGTATCGATAAGCCAGACGGCGACAAGCACGGCCACGCAGTGGTGGAGCCAGATGGCGTAGTGTCATACCATCGCAAACCTGGCGGCATTCACAAGCCGGAGGAAGACTTTACTTCGGATAAAGCAAGGCGAGAATTTCAGGAGTCTCGCACAGGCAAGGGTGAATCCAACCAGCTACACCAAGAATACTCCAGAAAGACAACCACTCACGTTGACGGCTACGTAACTTCGTAACATTCAACCCTAAAGACCTTAGAGCTAAGTCTATAAACTAGCTCTTTTTAATTTGCCTAAAAGTAAAACCCCTCTAAGTAAAACTTAGAGGGGAGTAGGCGAGTGCATTACACTCTTCACTACCTGATAGGCTTACCGGCCACACAGCCATAGCTACACTGGTGGTGATTACCCATATCACAAGGCCAGCACTGGCTATACTCATCGCCACTAGGGTCTTCGTATCCGCAGGTGCAGCCGTGAACAGGCTTTGAATTATTCCAGAAGGAACTTGTCATACCTTCTCCTAAGTGGGGTAGGTGGCAGTATTAACTGCAGGACATTGAATGCATAACATTCATAACTATT
>CAYZJK010000026.1:3844-11972 GCA_964479125.1 uncultured Candidatus Saccharibacteria bacterium | reverse complement strand
AAGACTTAGAACATTTAAATACAAAACAATAATTAAGTCAATTTTGCAAAAGAAAACCCACGCCTAAACGTGGGTATTGTAGCCTCATGTTCGCCCTAGACGACATAAATGCATCCGCTCTGCATAATAGCTTCACAGAAACGGCTCCAGTACTTATCTCTAGAAAGCATTTCATCAAAGGCAGCCGCCTCGATAACTAATCCTTCATGAGAAGATCGCAAATCTCTCCGAAGCTTATAAGCTTTCCTTTTAGCTTTCTCTCTACAGGAATCCGAAACCCCTTTTCCATTAAGATCAAGACTTAGGTCGCCATTTGAATCGTAATTAGATTCATCCATCAATAGTTGAAACATAGGGTTCGACTCTTTTCGCGCTACTTCAGTGCGATCAATGATCGAAGCATAGACATGAATCTGCTGAGAGCAGAGCATAGTATCTTCCGGTACGCCGGGGAGGCTATAAAAACGATAGAAAATGTTTTCATGCCAGCCGCAACTAAGTAAGATAGTCTGCATCGATCTCTGAATAACTTCCTCAGGTTCGGTTCGAAGCAGGATGCGCTCAAACCAAGCCAGCTCGCGTGCAGTGCTATGAGCAACCGTATGCCCGACACTAATCGCTTCAAAGTTCAGACTGTGTTCATAAAGCTCTTGGATAAGATCATAAGTTATAAGCCTCTTACGACGCCTATACTTAAGATTACTATCAGGACCAACATGTACAATCTCCATCGGAATCACTTCCTCGTAGATGCCAGGACGAAGCCCTAGGCTACGTCAAGTCATTAAGACCAGCTATATTTAAGTACTCTATAGACAAATTGTCAAATATAATCAGAAAATTATATTTAAAAGTTAAAACCCGCACTGTAAGTACGGGAGAGGGTAGGTAGATTAGAACTTCAGAATGACAATGTCACCATCGAGAACTTGAAGGAACTTATCCCAATAAGAGTTAGTCTCCTCCATCTGTGCGTAAGCATCCTCGTCAATAACTAGAGCAGGATCCCTGTCATCCATCAGCCACTTAAAGACATTGACCAGGCCAGACATGTAGCGAGCGGTGTCACCATTGCGGCGTGCACCATTAGCTCGCGGCGTCTTCTCGATAATCTTGGAAAGAATGTACACTTGATGCATCCTAAGTACTACTTCTCCAGAATCATCACTTGGCTTCAACAGCCGGAAGAATACTTGCTCATGCCAGCTCGGAACACGGTCAGACTTCACCAACCTGGAGGGGATATTATCATACCCCTTATCAACAAGAACAAGAGCATTGTGGTAAGCAAACAGATACTCTTGGTCAATCTCAAAAGCTGGCTCCTGAACCGTAGTGTGCTGGATGATTTCATCATAGGTCACCAGATACTGCATACACTGGCTGCTCTCCAGTTCAGCATAGCCCATTTCTACGATCTGCACTTGAATCACTTCCTGCTTTAAGACGAAGCTTAGTCGAAACGAACAAGATAGACAAACTAAGCATACTCTAACATATTATTGATAAATATACAATAGCGCTAACAGAGGAGAAAATTAAAACCCCATACATCCATATGAGGTGGGGTAGGTAGCTAGGACTGAACAACTATTGTCGTTCAGCCAGTAGCTAAAAGCAGGTTCTGCCAGGTAGATTCCCTTGTCTTGAGCGCCTCCAGGGCATCTTCCTCAATGATAAGTCCAATGTCTCGCTGCCTTAGTTTCGGCGAATGAATAAACAGCCCAATAAGGGCGAACACCTTCGTCTCATATGAATGTCGTGTTAGATTAACAGGTTTGTTAATCTATAATCTCCCAGTCGAGACTAAACATATTTATACATAAATTACTCAATACGCCAAATACAGGACCCAGAGCTTATGTTTAATCCACTGACACCAAGAAAGCTTGCTATAGTATTAGCAATGGATTACGGCTTAATTTTAACATTCGCTCTATATATTTTAGTCATCAAAGGCATAGGTAATGAGAAGATCAGCTCTCGATCAGCGGCTTTAATTTTAGCTATTGGCGTACTTGGGTTTAGCGCAATGATTCAGATCATCTTAGGGCAATTATATCTACTACCACCCTGGTACTGGTTCACCTTTAATCAGATAGTTTCTTTTCTGATTATTTTTGGTATCCTTTGGTTCATCTTCCATCACTTAGATGAAAAATCAGATGATCATATCTTAGTACTAATACTGGGCACAGTAGGATTTGTCGCGACGTTCTATTTACCAATGATTGTGCCTATTTTACTGCACAATATTGGAATCAACTAAACCTACTTACGCTTGAGGACAGTCAGGGTTCTGGCCGGTAGATAAAGCTTAATCATACCTTTATCGGTCGGGTATTCGTGGTCGATTGCCACCTGGTTAAAGCCGCCAAACTCAGGCTGATCAGAGCTAAGGATTGAATTGTAAAAACCATCCCTCACTGGAAGACCATACGACTCGTAAGACTTAGTGGGGGAGAAGTTATAAACGAATAGATAATCGCCACGCATATAAGACACTACCGCATCACCTTGATTAACCTTCGTATAGCTAATCGGTTCTAGTGGTATATCTTTGAGAAGTTTAGTCATAGCCATATCAAAATTACCGAGTTGCTGATACTTAAGGTCCGGATTATCTGCTAAGCTCCACTGACGGCGCGCATAATCATACGACCAGCCGTTACCCTCACGAGGGAAGTCAATCCACTCCGGATGGCCAAATTCATTACCCATAAAAGCTAAGTAGCCACCATTATGCGTACTAGCAGTTATCATCCTAATCATCTTATGCAGAGCTACTCCTCTAGCTGCTTCTGGATTTGGATCATCCTTATGCATATGCCAATACATCGCTTGATCGATTAGGCGGAAGATTAAGGTCTTATCGCCAACTAGTGCTTGGTCATGACTTTCGGCGTAACTAATTGTCCTCTCTTCAGGACGAGCGGCAGTTAACTCATAGAGGAGGTGACCGAAGTCCCACTCTTCATCTTCTTTTTCTTTTAGCGTCTTTATCCAGAGGTCTGGCACACCCATACTAAGCCGGTAGTCAAAACCAAAGCCGCCATGATCAAGAGGTGCAGCAATACCTGGCATAGCACTAGTATCCTCAGCAATTGTAATAGCCCCAGGCTTAACCTTATGAATCAGCTCGTTAGCCATCGCTAGATAGGCTATGGCGTCTTTTTCAGTCGCATCTGAGAAATAGTCGTCATAAGATGTAAAAGCCTTACCGAGGCCATGGTGAGCATAAAGCATACTAGTTACACCATCAAACCTAAAGCCATCGAAATTATACTCATCAAGCCAAAAACGACAATTACTTAATAGGAAATGTAGGACCTCTGGTTTACCATAGTCAAAACAAAGTGAGTCCCACTGTGTATGGTAACCCTTTTCACCTGGATAGAAGTATTGCGCTGGATCACCAGCAAATAGACCCAATCCTTCAGTCGTGTTTTTAACCGAGTGAGAATGGACGATATCCATAATCACTCTAATACCAAGACCGTGCGCCTTATCGACTAAATATTTTAAGTCATCCGGCTCACCAAAACGTGAACTAGCCGCAAAGAAATTAGATACATGGTACCCAAAACTTCCATAGTATGGATGCTCAGCAATCGCCATCAACTGAATTGTGTTATATCCACCTTCAACTACTCGCGGTAGAATATTATCCGCAAACTCTCGGTAGGAGGCGACCTTTCTCTCCTCACTACTCATGCCAACGTGAGCCTCATAAATAATTGGCGGCTCATCTGTTAACTGGTAGTCTTTATTCTTCCACTGGTACGAAGAACGTGGAGAAGCTACATAAGCGTCAAAGCTCTTAGTCTGCTCATCCTGCACCACATAGCGGGCATAAGCCGGTATACGGTACCCACTGCCGCCGCGCCAAAAGATATGCAACCTAAACTTATCTCCAACATGAAGTGCGTCTTTAGGTATTCTTAGCTCCCAGTTACCGTTAGCCTGCCTGATAAATCGGTAGCTTTCGTCGTCTCGCCACTGCGATCCAGGGCAAACCAAATACATTTTAATTGCATTAGGAGCCCACTCCCTTAAGATCCATTCATCATCAGTTTCATGTAGTCCGTAATGTAGAAAACCAAGCGCAAAATCTTCGATCGATTTATCGCCTAGTAGTTTCTTTTTCTTAGTCTCGACATAGTCGTGTAAATAACGAAGCTGGCTTTCATATGAAGCCAGCCACGGATCTTGTTTAAGGATCAAAGGTTTTTCTATAGCCATTAGTATTATCATACCATGCTATAGGGTAGAGCGGTCATGCTTAGAATCGAGGGATTTCGATACCGAAGTTTTGTGCCTGATCGGCAATGTTATTTACTTCAGCACCAATGTCGAAGTTCTCTGGTAGGTGAGAGCTAACTTCTTGTACTTGCCGAACTACTTCAGCAACTTCTGGAGTGTTAAGTGGGCTTAAATCAATTGGTTGATTTAACTCTTGAACGATTGGCTCTACGATTGGAGCAATGTTCTCAACACCTACATTATCGACAAACTGTTCAGCGTGTACTGGAGGTAGATTATGTACACCAACCGCCTCGTCAATTGCCGCCGCACCGGTGTCGATTACCTCATAGGTATCGATCTGAGGGATATCAGGTGAGCCAACCTCACCAATTGGAGCAACTGCATCAACGAAGTTAGTTAGGTCAGGGTGCTCTTCAGCTACGAATCCTGGAACATGCTTCTCAGCAGTTCTTAGAATAGGGTTCTGTGGACCTTCAATGTGTTCATATGAGTATGATGTACCACCATTACTCATTTCAGTCTCACCGGTCAGAACAGCATTCTGACCTTCAATTGGTACATGGTGTCCATCAGAAGCGAAGCCTGTAAACATTGAGATTTGAGAAGTAGCAGGGGCGTTGCCAGCATTTGACCAGAAGTCAGTCTTGAATGAGTGGGTGTCAGCACCTTGTGGAAGCTCGGTATCATAGACAATCTCAGCTTCATCTAGAACTTCAGTAATAGTTTCAACTGTTCCACCGCTAAAGGCGCCGGTATTCTCTACTAATGGTGAGCCGTATAGCTTAATATCGACGTTGCCGTTAATCTCTCCACCATTATCAACATATTCATTAGCTGCCTCAGCGACAGTTACGCTACCTAGAGAATAGCCATGGAAGTTGTACTGCTCATCATGGTTAGCCTCAGCCTCACCAAGGATTTTAGTTAGTTCAGGTATCGCCTGATCAATGGAGTCGCGCATAGTTTCTGGTCCAGCTGGTGCAATTGAAGCAGGGTAGGCGATAGTATCACCCTGCATTCCACCTAGAGCCATTCGAGCACCTTCACCAGTTGGATCACCGTTACCACCAACTATAAAGTCGTGTACAGACGCACCGTATTCAATGGAGTGGGTTTCAGCCTCAGTAGTACCTGGAGTAACATCAAGTAACTCTGGGTCATTAGCCATTCCAGCTACGTTGCTGGCTAGATTTGATACAGAATCGTAGAGATTTGGAGCCACTCCGTAGATATAATCACCGCTAGCTTGAATCCAGTCTTGTGGAATTATATTCTTAGCCGCAAGATAAGCTAGAGCTGGAGTAACAGCTACTGCTCCGATAGTTAGAGCTTTACGCTTCATCTCTTGAGACGTAGTTTCATCTTCACGCTTCTCAGCACGTTGCTGCTTTAGCTCAGCCTTACGCGCAGCCTTCAAAGCTCGCTGCTCTTCGCGCCTAGCTTTCTTTTCAGCCCGACTCTCCTTGAAGCGAGTCATCATACCAACAGCAGATCCACCGATAGCTGTGCGGAGCTTGTCCATCCGCCTAGTTTCAGGTGTATCCTCTAACTCTAGTTCAGTTTCGGTCTCCTGGCTTGGAGCGCTAGGACCTTCAAATGAGATTTCATTTAAAAGATCATCAATATACTTATCTGTCAGTCGCTTGTACTCAGCTTCATCAAATGACTCGTAAGTATAACTCTGTCGCTCGCGAGCTAGGTCGTAGTCATTATCTCTAATTAAAACTTTCTCCAAAATATCTCTCCAATCGCTATTTCAACATCAGCGTTAGTCTTGAAATATACTAGCATAAATTACTCTATTTGTCAATAATATTGACTCGTATAGGACTGCTTTTTCCTGTATAGTAAGTACTAATGAAGACCCCGACAACTTACGAAAATATATCCTTTAGTAAAGTAATTGGAGGCGGACAGTCACTAGGAGAGCTACCAAATGGCAAGAAAGTATTTGCCTGGGGTGTTCTACCTGATGAAACCGCTAACATAACTCAGACTAAAAAGAAGTCCAGCTACATTGAAGCTGTGGCTTATGAAGTAACAAAGACCAGCCCACATCGCGTAGAGGCTAAAGACCCTGAAAGCTATCTAAGCACCAGCCCCTGGCAAATTATCTCTGACAACCAGGAAAACCACTATAAAGCCGCCCTGATTGAAGAAGCATTTGAGATGCACAACATTGTTCTACCTAATCCAATTGAAGTTTATTCAGACGGACGAAGTTATGGCTACCGCAATAAGATTGAATTTAGCTGGTGGTGGGACAACGACACTAATCAGCTAGACCTAGCCTTCTTTAGGCGCGGCACTAAGGGCAAGATTCCAGTTGAAGGCACGTCTCTTGCTATGGATGAAATTAACCAGACCGGTAGGGCAGTCCGAGACATCTTACGCAAAAGAGGCGTTGAGGCGTTTGACCTAAAAACTATTATCATTCGATCTAACTCTGAAGGCCGAACCGTTTTCCAGCTGTACCTCAAAACTAAATCTTTCGTAGATTTCTCTAGTGCTGAGCGAGACATGCTACCTAACTTTGTTGATGGCTATGAGATTATCTTCTCCAACCCAAAGAGCCCAGCTAGCGTAATCACTAAGCGACTACACGAATACGGGGAGGTATCCCTGACCGACAAGGTTCTATCTGTTCCGTTCACTTATGCCGCTGAAGGCTTCTTCCAGATTAATATTCCAGTCTACGAGCAGGCTCTAAAAGACATGAAGGAGTTTATCCCAGAAGATAAGCGCGTTATCGATTTCTACAGCGGAGTAGGGAGCATAGGCCTTACCATCGCACCAGGCGACGTCACACTAGTAGAAAGCAACGAATACGCCGTCAGAGAAATGAAGCGTAACATCGAAAGCCTAGGCATCAATGCGCACGCTATCCACGCCACCAGTGAAGATGCGACTGAGTACATCACTAAGGGCTCAACTATCATTGTAGATCCGCCTCGTGCTGGCCTACATCAAAAGGTAATCGACACTCTGCTTGCCGTTCAGCCTAGCCGCATTATCTATCTAAGCTGCAATCCAACCACTCAAGCTCGCGATGTTGAACTACTAGGCGAGGAGTATGGCGTCCTACATCACAAGGGATACAACTTCTTCCCTAAAACACCACATATCGAACATCTAGTGGTACTAGACTTAAAGAATCAAGAAGATTAATAACTTAAACTTAGCTTCTAGCAATTTAAAAGTGCCAGCTCCAGGGCTGGTACTTTTACTTAGATAGATAGTTAGCTAGTTCGTATTCGCCGGTAGGCAAACTTCTTAGCTGATCGCCACCGCCCAGGTGAATCTGAATCAAACTGCTTAATCACACCCTCTTTAACCTCTTCAATCATGAATAGGGCAGGATTATATGGAACGAGTGTCTTATAGAACCTAAGGTCATCTTCGCTAACTGGCTTTCTGCCTGGGAACACTTCAGTAAACTTTTTCGTAGCAATATCATTAAAGTAGTGTGGCTGACCTTTAGGTGGGAAGGTAAATTCTACCTTAAGCCCCATTCTAGTAGCGATCTTACTCATATCTCCTAGAGAGTATTTGGAGTGAGCATGGATGTAGAGATAAAGCTGCTTTTTATCGCTTAAAAATACGTAGGCAGACCCTGTGTGGCTAATCGGTAGGTCGCTTGCAATCATGTGATTAACTTCTAGCTGCACACCAAAAGCTTTTTTAATAGCTTCTTCGATTGCCAATTCGTCGTATTTTGTTAATTGCATAATTAACTAAATAATACCATAAACTGTCATATTATAAAACCATAAGCTCGTCTTTTGTCAAGCTTAATATCTGCAGCCTCCTCATAAACGTAGGTAAAGATTAAATCAGTGTCGTGCTTCGCACAGTAACTCAA
>CAYZJK010000026.1:0-3744 GCA_964479125.1 uncultured Candidatus Saccharibacteria bacterium | reverse complement strand
CCTCATAAACGTAGGTAAAGATTAAATCAGTGTCGTGCTTCGCACAGTAACTCAACGCCTCTACTCTTAATCTATCTACTAATTCGTAGTTATCATAAAGTTTACCACCATAAATACCCTCAACCATATCTCTCGTCAGATGATTGTGAAACAGCGGTATACCTGTTAGCTTTGAAAGCTCTTTAGCAACAGTTAATTTACCAACAGCAGGCGGTCCATGTAGCAGTACTAGTTTCATTTCGTCTCCTTGGTAGTTATCTTTATACGACATAAAGCTAGGTAATTTACTCCTAGCATATCACTAGGATCCACACGGTAACCACGCCTCAAACTTTATATGGTTTGCATAACTTTATAAAGTCTCTAAAACACTATAAAGTTTCACTTCTCTAAAACCACTCAACCCGAATCCTATCTAGGTATCTAAGGTATACTGTAACTATGGACTTTGAGACTCGATTTAAGAAGCTAAACAAGAATCAGCAACTGGCTGTAACAACCACTGAAGGACCAGTAATGGTAGTAGCCGGACCAGGTACAGGTAAGACCGAACTTTTAGGTATGCGCGTAGCCTATATTCTTAAAACTACTGACGTTCTACCTGAAAATATTCTTTGTCTAACTTTCACCGATAGCGGATCAATTGCTATGCGTAAACGCTTAGTAGAAATTATTGGAGAAGCTGCCTATCGAGTCTCAATTTATACTTTCCATGCTTTCGGTAGCGAGATTATTAACCAGCACAAAGAATATTTCTACTCAGGTGCTTCTTTCGCACTAGCCGACGACATCAAGCGCCGACAGATAGTTGAATCAATTATCGATGAGATGGAGTACGACAACCCACTCAAGACTCGCATGAACGGTGAGTACACCAACATAGGCAATATCATTGGCGCTATCTCTGACCTTAAGCGCGCTAGCCTTACACCTGAAGAGTTTGAATCAATATTAAATGCCATCTCTGGCTCTATCTCTATCATCGAACCATTAGTGGCTGAAGCTATCGAAGGTCGCATCAGCAAACAAACAGCCGATAAATTAGCGAATGTCTTAGCTAAGATTGAATCGATAGAAGAACCGAGAATCATCTCAACCATTCCTACCTTTGTTGAAACCTTCCGTCGAGGATTAGCCAGCGCATTAGACGAAGCTTACACCCATGAAAAAGTGACCCCACCTCTAACTGCCTGGAAAGCGGAGTGGACTACTAACGACGCTAACAAGAACAAGATACTAAAAGCCTCAAAACACGTCTCTAAACTAATCCCACTTGCTAAGGCCTACCGAGCCTACCTTGATCGAATGAATGAAGCTGAACTTTATGACTATGACGACATGATCATGCAAACGGTTCACGCTCTAGAAAACCATCAAGATCTACTACTCGACCTTCAAGAGAAGTATCAGTATATTATGGTTGATGAGTTCCAAGATACTAACCTGGCGCAGATGCGTATCTTAAATCTTCTAACCGACAATCCAGTTCATGAAGGTAATCCAAACATTCTAACAGTAGGGGATGACGACCAAGCAATCTATGGCTTCCAGGGAGCTGACATAGGTAATATCTTGTCATTTAAAGAAACCTACCCAGACGCTAAAATTATCACTCTTGTTGACAACTACCGCAGTACGGCTCTAGTTCTAGAGGGCGCTCAGGCTGTTATCTCTCAAGGTGGCGAAAGGCTGGTTAATCGCCTAGAAGGCCTAGATAAAACTCTAACCGCTCACAAGCAGGCCGAGACTAAGACAGTTATCACCGAAACTCTCACTCCTGATCACGAACGTCAGTGGGTGACAGAACACATCAAAAACAAGCTTGCTCAAGGCGTAGAGCCTGAAGAGATTGCAGTCATCTCCAATAAACATGCTCAGCTTGAAGCGTTGGCACCATACCTAATCGAAGCGGGAGTACCTGTATCATACGACCGAGTTGAAAGCGTGCTAGATGATGAAGTAGTAGTCCATCTAATGACCCTAGCAAGAACCGTCGATGCAATTGCTAAGCAAGAACATGACCTAGCTAACAGCCTACTTCCAGAAATCCTAGCCAATCCAGCTTGGGGAATTTCACCGACTGACGTCTGGCGCATGAGCATCAGGGCTAAGCGTGACCGCAAGTCTTGGATGGAGATTATGATTGACCAACCAGAAACTAAAGACTTTACCGAGTGGCTAATTGCCGCGGCGGCAGCCTCAACTCACACGCCACTAGAAAAAATCTTTGACATCCTTACTGGGGAAGCTAGCTTCGAAGAGGACGGCTATGTTTCACCACTAAAGGAACATTACTTCTCTAACCAGCGACTTGAGAGTCACGGCACAGATTACGTAACCCACCTCAGCAACCTAACTGCTATTCGTGATAAATTCCGCGAACACTCAGGCTCGGAAAAGAGAACTCAACTACTAAGCGACTTTTTAGTATTTATCGATCAGATTATTGCCACTAAAACTAATATCACTAAAACTCACACCTTCCAGACCTCAGAAAACTCAGTTCAACTTATGAGCGCTCATAAGTCTAAGGGCCTAGAGTTTGATGTTGTCTATATCTTAAATGCCACCGATGCCGCCTGGGGTGAAAAAGCTAGGGGAGGTAGAAGCGGGTTGTCTTATCCAGAGAACCTTCGCTTGCGTCAAAGCACCGGGTCATACGATGAAAGGATCCGTCTTTTCTTCGTTGCAATGACGAGAGCCAAGCAAGAACTCTACATCTCTTATCCTATCCAGACTGATACCGGATCAGAGAACCTTAAGGCCAGCTTCTTAATTAACGCTACGTCACTGGCAGACAATATCGCTAGCGCAGATGTAAGCGAAGAGGTAAAACAAACCACTGCCGAACTAATCTGGCACCGCTATATTGGCGAAACACCACAGCAAGAACTATCTCTCATCCTTCAGCCTATCCTTGAAAACTACAAACTAAGTGTCACTCACGTTAACCGATACTTAGATGTCTCTAGAGGTGGACCAAGAAACTTCCTCTTAACGAGCCTACTTAGATTCCCATCAGCCATGCACGCTAGCGCCAACTACGGTAATGCCGTTCACGCCTCACTACAATTCGCTCATGAGAAGACTATAGCTGGGCATCCATTCACGATTGAAGATGTCATTAACTACTTCAATGAAGACATGACCCTAAGAGACTTTGAGGAAAATGAACGTGAAGAATTAACCACTAAAGGCCAAGAAGCTCTCCGTCAGTTCCTTGAAGAAAAACTACCATCCTTTAACGCCAACCAGCGAACCGAACTAGACTTCGCTAGACAAAATGTCTTCCTAGGTGAAGCACACCTAACTGGTAAGCTCGACGTAGTAGAACTCGACGACAAAGAAAAGACCGCTAAGATTATCGACTATAAAACCGGTAAGCCGCTCACCAGCTGGGGCAAAGGTAGTGTTTACGAGAAACTTAAATCTCATCTATATAGACAGCAACTTCTCTTTTATCACTTACTACTGAAGAACTCTAGGGACTGGCGTGGACACGACATTTTAAGTTCAGGACTAGAGTTCGTTGAACCAACAGACGACAGGCGAGTGGCCACCCTGGCTATTGAGGACTTCAACCAAGAAGAAATAGAGAGATTTACTAAAATCGTATGCATCGTTTGGACAAAGATTCAAAACTCAGACTTCCCAGACACATCTCACTACTCGCCAGACTATAAGGGGGTGGCTCAGTTCGAGGAAGACCTCTTATCTGGCAACATCTAAGTCTCAGTTAGATAA
>CAYZJK010000025.1:3614-12881 GCA_964479125.1 uncultured Candidatus Saccharibacteria bacterium | reverse complement strand
ATGTCTGAATCTTCGTCTTTAGCTAATGAAGCCTCAACCTTAGCATCGGCCTTTTTCTCACGATCACTCTTAGCGACACCAAAGATGTAGTACATAAAGATAACCATTAACGAAAGAAGCATAATGCCATCTGTTCTAGTTAGCGCATTAAAGCCCACACCATCAAACACCTGGTCATTTGCCATTACGCCAACTAAAAATACTCCCATCAGAGCTAAAGGAATCTCTTTCCAGACCGTAGAAGACTTAACGGTAAGAGGTACGATGATGGCACAGATACCTAAGATAAGTAGAATATTAATAGTATTGCTACCAACCACGTTGGCGATCGCTAGATCTGGTGAGCCCTGCAGAGCTGAGACAAGGTTAACGGTTAGCTCTGGTGCTGAGGTGCCAAAGGCTACTACAGTTAAACCAATGATTAACGGTGAGATGCGTAGCTTGGCGGCAATAGACGATGCGCCGCGCACTAATCCTTCAGCACCTAAAACTAATATTACTAACCCTATGATTATTGCTAAGATATCTATAAACATACAGTCGCTAATTATAAATAAATAAACATAAGAATGCTAGGGTTTTGCTTCAGAAAAGTTTAGTTAAATAGATGAGATTTATAAAAGCGTAAAATCGCTCCCAAATAAAAAACACTCTCGGTAGCGATCAAAGAGTGTCCTTTATTTGGTGGGTCAGGAGGGACTCGAACCCTCGACACCCTGCTTAAGAGGCAGGTGCTCTAACCAGCTGAGCTACTGACCCAAACTTTAGGAATTATACCGTAATATTGGGGTTTAGACAAGGTATTAGGGCAATTTAATTTAATTAAATACCTATTTAACCTCTGTAAGTTTAAGTTTTTATCTTCAATATGCTCGCAACTCGTCTAGATATTGCCTCTGATGGGTTGATGACAATAGCTCTGCCTTTGGTGAGTTCAGTGATTTCTTCCTTAATCCAATGATAGTGCGTGCAGGCTAACACTATAACATCAGCCTTTTTGACGCAGACTTCACTAATAGCTTCATCAATAATTTTGGTGTTAATCTGGTTACTTTCTATTAAATAAGCCCACTTACTGCAGTCAGGTTCGATAACTTTTATATCTGAGGCATACTTTTCTTTTAGCTTTAAGTAGCGGTAGCTAGATAAAGTAAATGGAGTGGCACAGATTGCAATTACGCCAGTCTTAGTTAATTTGCTAGCCGGTTTAACCATCGGCTCGAGACCAATAAACGGAATGTTAGGGTATTTGAATCTTAGCGCTTCAATCGCCGCGGCAGTAGCAGTATTGCAAGCGATAACTATGACGTCGCACTTGGCTTCTATCAGAGGTTGGATAGCGTCATTAGTAAGGTATAGGATTTCTTCAAGGGGACGATTGCCGTAGGGTACGTTCTCTTTATCGTTGACGTATATAATCTCAGCCTCAGGATAGTCTGCCTGAAGAGAGTTGGCAATTGACTTACCGCCAATGCCGGAATCGAATACGCCAATCTTCATAGCCCTATCTTACCAGACAAGTCAAATTTTTACTCTAAAGTGGTTAAGTAATAAAAAATAACCTCCCAAAGAGGTTATAGATTCTATCTGGTACCCCGGGTAGGAATCGAACCTACGGCCAAAAGCTTAGAAGTCTCTTGCTCTATCCACTGAGCTACCGGGGCATATATAACTAGTATAGCAAACTACAATAGACAAACTCTTACTAGTAAAAAAACCTCTTGCGAGGATTTATATTCTGGGGCGAATGATGGGGATCGAACCCACGACCTTCGGAACCACAACCCGACGCTCTAACCAACTGAGCTACATCCGCCACGTCCGTAATATTATAACAAAATAATTAAACCATATCTAGACTATTAAGCTAACTGGGAACTGGTTAAGTATTGAAGTTAATAAGGGCTATAATAAGAATCCATATAAATGTTAGTCCGCCTAGCGCTATTAAGAGGTTCCTTCTCACTATAGGGATTTGATCTTTCGTCGCTGCAATTTGCTCTTCTGTTTCAGTGTTTTTATATGCACCGACTTCTTTTGATTCGTTCTCAATACCTGTTTCAATGTGATTATTGAGTGGGGTGACTGCACTTTCATCCTCCCTGTCCGCTGCATACATATCGAGGAACCGCTTAAAGTTACTGTTTAGTTGGATGACAGAGAGCAGGGCTGTAAGTTGTATAAGAAAATATAGAACTTGTAAAACGATAACTATTTGAAGTATGTCTGTAAAAGATAGCTCATATCCGCTGAACATTTCTTGATTAGAGGATGAGTGAGTGGTCGACTGAGCGAGCTGGCTGCTAGCTGTACTGTTGAATGATGGGGTCACGGGGCCTATCTCATGGCTATATGAAGGGTTGGCGTAGTGCTTATTGGTGCTTTCGTACATTGCGCTCTCTCGATTCGGTTTAATTTGTTCTATTGCAACTATCATATCAGTAAGATGCTTGAATGGATGCTTTACGGAATATATAGTTCACATCATCACTGTTATACTAGTAGTATGAAGATACTCGATGGAGCAGAGCTGGTTTCCTTTATAAAAGTCAGACAATTAAAGCAGGTGCGTAACCTGCGACAATCTCATAAAATTATTCCGAGATTGGCTATCGTTAAGTGTGGTGGTAATTTAGCGGTTGATCGCTACATAGGTGTTAAGCAGCGCTATGCTGAAGATATTTTAGTCGAGGTAGATACCTATGACGAAGATATGGATACGCTTCCTGCTCGGCTTAAAGAGTTAAGTAAAGATGAATCGCTTCACGGCGTTATTTTGCAACTACCAATAGAAGACACATCTAAGACTGATGAGATGATAGATTTAATTAATCCTAATCAGGATGTTGACGGTTTAACTGGGGAGTCGCCTTTTGACGCTGCTACTCCAATGGCTATAAACTGGTTATTGTCAGGTTATGGTGTAGAGCTAGGCAGCAAGAGTGTAGCTATTGTCGGTAGTCGAGGTAGGCTTGTTGGCGCACCGTTACTTAGGATGTTTAAAAACTCTAATATTAAAGTCGAAGGGTTTGATATTGAAGATAGCGATAGGTTAGCTGAAGTCTTACCTAGGTTCGACATCATCATTTCAGCGACCGGATCACCTCGAATCATTACTAGTCAGATGGTAAAGAAGGGTGGTGTAGTGGTCGATGCTGGTACGGCTAATGAAGGTGGTGTGCTAGTAGGTGATGTGGAAGAGTCGGTTCGCGAACGAGACGACATTAGTATTACACCGATTAAGGGTGGAGTTGGTCCGCTAACAGTCGCAGCTTTATTTGATAATGTAATCACTAGCGCCAGGAGGCAGGCTGAACTTAAGTCTGACTTTTAACTCTCTGGAGTGTAGTATTGATTAAGAAAAATACACCCGATTGGGTGTATTTTATTTTCAATCGCAGTAAATGCTATTCGATACCGAGCGCCTCTTTAACGCGCGCCACTACCTGACGAGGTGTAAGGTCAGCCTTAACGATATAGGTTTCTACTTTTAGGTCTTTAATCTCGCTTGGAGACTCTTCTTCACCAAGATTAGTAAGGATGATGACCGGAGTATCTTTACCCCATTCTTCTCCGCGGATTCGACGTAGAACTTCAAGACCACTAACTTCTGGCATTTGTAGGTCTAGGAGGATGATGTCAGGTTTGAAAGACTTAACCATCTCATAGCCAGTCTGACCATCACTTGCGAGACGAACGTTAAACCCTTCGTTCTCGAACTTCATGCGGTACATCTGATTAATTGCCGGGTCGTCTTCTATAATGGCTACTTTTGTCATATAGTATTTACTATAGCAAACAATAAGCGTATTAGTAATAGGGACTACTTAACTATGAGCTCAGAGAAATTTAACTTCTTTTCTTTAACTATTAAGAAAAAATCAACATCTAAAAAGGGCTCTAGAATCGTCAGATTAGCTGTACGTGACCGATTTTCTAAAAAGCGTTATTCAATTCAAAGGTGGGGGTTGGCTTTATTTTCTAGTGGCCTAACTAGGTATCTAAAGAGTCGGCCAGATATGCCAGCTGATGCGCCAAACAACTATGCTCGTTTCATGTTGCGCTTAACTCCAGCGATGCGGGCTTGGGTCCAACATATGCCAGGTGGCTTCGCGACTTATTATGTCCATAACCCAGATCGTAGGCGAATAGATAACAACAAGCGCTTAGATCTAATTACTAAGACGCTATTTAGACACTCTTATGACGGTCGAGGTATTCGCTCTAGGGCTCATGCGATGACTTGGTTTATTTCTAAGAGTTTAGTTGATCAAGGCCGAATCAAGTGGGTGAGTATTGCTAGTGGTACCGGGCAGCCGACCTTTGATGCAGCTAGCGCATTCGTATCTCCAATTGACCACTTATTTATAGATAGCGACCAAGAGGCTTTAGATTTCTCAAAGACACTTTCTGAAAAGTACGAGAAGCCAGAAGATACTATGCGGTTTGAAAACTTCAATGTTATTAAAGACGCTGAGAAGATGGATCAGGTGATTGAGGAGTTTGGTCCAGACTGTATTGATGCAATGGGTTTATTTGAATATCTAGGCGAAAAAGAGATCGTAAAGCTTTTGAAGCGGATGTACGACCTGCTACCTAAGGGTGGCGTGATGGTATTTACTAACATGAGGCCAACTCATCCTAATTTAGACATCCATAAGCGTGCAGTCTGTTGGCCAGGGGTTCATCCTCGTAAGGAGATTGAAATTGAACAGCTAGTACTAAAGGCTGGTATTGCTCCTGACGAGCTAACTATTATGCTACCTGATGACAATGTATATGGTACCTATGGGGTGGTTAAGTCTGCATGATACAGGCTGCGATAACTAGTCTTTTGTTGATTAGCGCCGCTACTTCTGTGACGCTGGCGCTAATCATCTTCTTTACTAAGCAGAAGAAGCCAGTTTCACTCTGGCTTGGTGTGGTGGCGGTTTTTTCTGCTGCCTGGACGATGGGTATTACATTCTTCCTTAATGTAGAGGATGGGCGACTAGCGACACTGTTTGCGCATATATACTACATTGCTGCGCTATTAATTCCTTATTCTTTATATTTCTTCTCGCTTTACTATCCATACACCCGGATACAGACCTTTGCTGAACCTCTGGCTTACACTATTATGGTCGCTCTTGTGTCGGTGGTGATATCTGTGCCTGGGGTGTTAATTGAGTCTGTAAATGTCGGCCCTGAAGCGCAAAATACAGTTAGCCTTAATCTTTGGACTTACTCGGCTTACGCACTGCTGTTTACTGCTTTAGCCCTGAAGGCATTTAGTAATCTAATTCAGAGTTATCACCGAACGAAGTCGCAAAACGAGCCTATTCTAGCCCGGCAGATTTATGGAATTATAGTCATCTGTGCAGTTTCAATGGCGGGTGGAAGTATCTTTGATTTATTCCTACCGCTACTCGGCAATTACTATATGATTTGGATTGGCCCGTTGTTTGTAGCGGTCTTTTCAATGTATGTCTTTATTGTGTTGGTAAAGCAAGGCCTGGTAGACCTAAGGATGGCTGTAGCTCGGATGATGGTTTACAGTTCTTTGATTGCCATTATCTTGGTGCTTTATCTGGTGATTTTAGTAGCTGTTGATCGATTTATTTTCCCAGAAACTGAGCTTGAACCTGGTCAGCAAATATTTTACCTACTTTGTGCAGTCTTGCTGGCTATGACAGTACGGCCAATACATGCCTACCTGGAGCGATTTATTCATATTATCTTCTATTCTAGGCGAAACTACACTCTGCATGACACGGTTGAGAAGATTAGCTCAATCGCAGCTAATGAGATTGAACTATCAGTTATGGTGCGTAACTCACTGAAGGTTATATCTGACGCTCTTCAGCCAGAGTATGCTTCACTCTACGTCTTGTCATCTAGTGGCAAGATTTATCACTACGGGGTGAGTCGTCTAACTAAGAACCGAAAGAGGCTTTATCAAAGACAGATGGATTCTCTAGAGGAGATTATCGAAGATCTTCCTCAGATTACTAGAGCTAACGATATCTCTCAATTGCAGTCTAGCCGTATCATTAAAAAGGTGGGCGCCTCTTTAATCGTTCGCCTATCGGTTCGTGACGACCACGTTGGTGTTCTGTTCTTAGGTGAACGAGTAAATGGCTTACCTTATGACGATGGAGACATGCATTTAGTTAACCTAATTAGCGATGAGTTAGCGGTCTCAATTCAAAACGGTTTACGCTTTGAGGAGATTCAGCAGTTTAATAAACGACTTCGCACTGAAGTGTCTAGAGCTACTCGTCAATTAAAGCGCAGCAATAAGCAATTGCAGCGCCTAGACGAGGTTAAAGATGAATTCCTGAGTATTGCTTCGCATCAACTTAGAACGCCGCTTACGAGCGTTAACGGCTACTTAAGTATGATTCTAGATGGCGACGCTGGAGATATAACTCCGCAGCAACGTAAGCTAATCGAGGAAGCCTTCGTTAGTTCACAGCACATGGTCAGGTTAATTGAAGATTTCCTTAACGTTTCGAGAATTCAGACTGGACGCTTTGCAATCGAGCGCCGCCCAGCTTCACTTTACGACTTAATTTCTCGTGAAGTAGAACTCCTGAGGGTGTTATCAGTCGGGCGTAAGCTCGAGATTGTCTTAAAAGAAGAAGGTGAATTACCTCCTAAGGTTATGATCGATGAAGCTAAGCTTAGGCAGGTAATAATGAACTTTATCGATAACGCAGTTTACTACTCACAGCCAAACTCAGAGATTATCGTTACGATTAAGCAGGAAAAGAACCAAGTTAAGTTTACGGTAGAAGATAGTGGTATGGGCGTGCCGAAAGATGACCAGGATCAACTGTTCACTAAGTTTTACCGAGCTCCTAATGCTCGTAGTCGTCGCCCGGATGGTACAGGCGTAGGTCTATATCTAGCTAAGAAAGTTATTCTAGCTCACGGTGGAGACATAATCTTTAAGTCTAAAGAAGGTAAGGGAAGTATATTCGGCTTTACTATCCCGATGTCTGAGCTAGAGATTCCAGAAAGCGAAGCTGAAGGTGACACTAGTGAAGATAAGTCTAGCAAGTAGGGGTTAGACAAATTAAATAGCAGTCCGTATCGTTTCGGACTGCTATTTAATTTCTATAAACCTAGAGTTTACCAGCCAAAGATTAAGCCTAGCAAGATGGTGATTAGCCAAACTAGTAAAGCGACGACGGCCACTACAATAGCTACGGTTTTAACTATTTTCTTCTTCTCGTGCCACCATTGCTTAGCGGGTGAGCGCCTAACAGCCTGTACTCTGATAACGTTCGGTTGAGAATTCTTAGCGTCTGCTCCGGTATACTTCTTATTGCGCTTCTTTTTCTGCTTTGCCATATATTAGCATTATAGCAAATACCACCCCTATTATTAAGGGGTGGTATTTGTTGTACTGAATCCGTTCAGTAACTGAGTAGTTTGGTTGAGCGGTCAGTCTCTGTTTAGTTTTGGAACTTGCGTCCAGTGATTACGTAGCCTAGTGATAGGGTGATCGCTCCGATTACTGCTAGTGCAGATGGAGTAGATGAACCAGTCTGAGGTAGTTCAGTTGGGGCAACTGGAGTCTCAGGTGTAGCAGGAGTTACAGGGGTTACAGGTTCTTCTTTCTTACAATCATCTAGGTTAGTAGAGTGTCGGCTTGAATCGAAGTCTTCCTTGTTGATTTCTACGATGTTGCCAGATACAACTTCACAAACCTTGATCTTTTCTACGGCTTCTTCTTCACAGTCAGCTAGGTTAGTTGAGTGCTTAGTTTCGTCGAAGTCTTTCTTGTCGATAGTGATAATCTTCTTCTCGTCGATTAAACATACTTCGATGTTTTCTGGCTGAGGCTGTGGTTCTTCACATTCCTGCTTAACCACTACCTTAGCAGTATCTTCTTTCTTGCCGTAGTCAGTTGTAGCACTTGCTCGGTTGACTAGAGTATGAACTCCACAAAGCTCTTCAACTGTCTTGTTTACCTTAGCTTCGAAAGTTACGTAGCTATTTGAGTTTGGTGCGTGGCTACCAATGTTTAGACCATTCTTGGTGAATAGGTTGTCGCTTAGCTGCTTGCCCTGTGGGTGCTTGTTGTTAAGTAGCTTTGTTGTGCCAGGTACGTATGTAACGTGCTCAGGTAGGGTGTCGTGTATAACAACATTGTCCATCTGTACTTGACCAGTGTTTCGGTACTCGATCATGTACTGGATCTTGTCGCCCTTGTCAGCCTTCATTGAATCAACAAACTGCTTCTTGTCAGCTGGGCTAACCTTCTTAGTAACAGTAAAGTCAGGCTTCTTAGCGAACTGTGGCTTTACATTGAAGTATACATAGTTAATGTATTTGAAACAGCCAGGGATTTTACCATCACCTTCTTTTTCAAAGCCTAGCTTAGCACCAGACTTAGTGATCATGTTGTCGCTAAATGGCTTACCTTCACCACCCTTAGCGTATCCGCTGTTGTATACACGAGCTGAGCCGTGTACGTATGCTAGGTTGAAGTCTTCGCTAGCTTCGAAGAAAACGTCATCATATACAGTCATAGGTGTAGCGTTTGAAGCTGTCACGTGACCAGTAATTGCGTTTTTCTTGCCAGTCTTTTGTGAGATGGCGGTGCGTAGGGTTGTATCTAGAGCGATACCTTTACCTGACTTGTTGTAGTTGTCTGCTGCGTTATTGTGAACAAGTACGCGGACAGTATACTCTTTGCCTGGTTCAACGTTAACTTTGTCAACGAAGTGGCCAGTCTTAGGATCCTTTACAGTTACGAAGTTTCGTTCGTCGCCGTAGTTAGGATTGTTAGTGATTGAGTTGAACGTTACATGGTCAGCAGGTTCCTGCCATGTGTATAGAGGTCGTTCAGGTCCCCATGCAAACAAGGTTGCTGGAACCATGATTGCTGCTAAAACCATAGATACGCCAGCTGTGCGGCGAGGGCTACGGTTTAATAAACCGAAGAATTTCTTCATCCAATAATACTCCTCAAAGGCACTCCACATGCCTGAATTGATATTCCCTGTTATAATACCACGAAAGAGCACTTTTGTAAATACTTAAAACATAAATTCTTGTTTTGTAAATACGCTTATGTTTATTCCAGAGGTGAAAGGCTATGTTTATTATATTTTTGGCTATATTTTTATGTTTTAGTAATAAAAATAGCTAGCGTCGACAAAGCTTATGTTGGCGCTAGTGGTGGTGTAGCAAGGCTGAATGCTTATAGTACACTTAGTGGCAGATATGTAACCTGGAGGGGTACAGGAGTTAATGGTTAAACAATTAAAACAA
>CAYZJK010000025.1:1640-3514 GCA_964479125.1 uncultured Candidatus Saccharibacteria bacterium | reverse complement strand
AAGCTCACCCGCGCACCATCACTATTAATCAGCTATCTGTTAAAGCGAGAGTGCTCCCAATGGGGCTTAGTCCGGACTCAACCATCCAGGCGCCTATTAATATTAACGATACTGGCTGGTATGTAGATGGTTCGCTGTCAGGTCAGGAGGGTGCAGTTTTAATTGATGCGCATGCCTCTGGCGCTTGGCGAGAGGGCCTGTTTACAGACCTAGAGACACTAAAGAGTGGGGACGAGCTTTCGATTGAGACCGGTAGTGGTGAACAGGTTCAATACAAAGTCGAGTCTTTAGGGAGCTTAGATCTAGAAGACATAGATATGAAGCAAGTACTTAGCCGCTATGATAGTGGTAGGGGGCGTAGCTTTAATGACCTGCATAGGCCAGTGGTCTGATAAGGATAATACATTTACGCAGCGACATATCGTCTACGCAAAGCGGGCAGGGTCTTAGTATTAAATAACCCCCTCAAGATTAGGGGTTTATTTAATGATTGTACGACGCTTATGCTTTGTCAAATCACCTCTAGAGCTCTATCAAGTAATTAAGACTTAAAACTAAAAAACACTCTACGTGGAGTGTGGTGATATCAGTTCTAGGTTTTATGTACAAATCAGATTATTACAAAACACGATAAGGGGATGATCCCGGAGGACCAGCTACATAGTTTCTATACTGGATGTATAGATCTTGTAGTGGTCCACCGGGACACCTTACTGAGTTAAGACAGGAGCACTGTATGAGACTGTAGTCTCAATAGCGTTTGCCTTATGCGGAGCGACGGTTGACGCGGATAACTCCACCGACCAGTGCGATAAGCGCTGCAAGCGCCAATCCACCGACCAGGTAGTTGTTTTCCTTTGTCGGAGTCGAGAAGCTCGAAAGAGCAATCTCGTCTGTTACCGCTTCTCCACCAGTTGCAACCGGGATGGGTTTGCTGAACTCAGATGCAACCTCTGCAGGTACTGACTCCGGAATAACCGGCTCAACGTACTTAATTGCAGGCGGTGCAGCAGGTTCCTCAACTACGATGGGTTCCGGCTCCGGTGCCCATTCCTGGACAGGTTCCGGTGCTGGTGCCCAATCCTGTGCGGGTGCGGGGTCGTATGCCGGCTCTTCGTAAACGGGAGCGGGCTCAACCCACGCCTCCTGGACAGGTTCCGGTTCAACCCATACCTCTTCCTGGATGGGAGCAGGTGCCGGTTCAACCTGAGGTGCTACAAACGCTTCGACAGCGGGCTCTTCGTAGACGAAGGGCTCTGCGGGCGGTGCAGCGGGCTCATCCTCAACCACAACATGGTTGGGGTTGGGGTCGTGAACGATGGGGTCAGGCTCCACGGGTGCGGGTGCCGGATCAACGTTCTGGTTGAAGTCCTGGTTTGCAGGAGCTGCCTCGGGGGCGGGCTCCTCATACACAGGGGCGAAGGGGTCGAAAATACCTTCGACCGGATCCTCCGGCTCAGCCCCTTCATTCTCGGGGATGGTTACCTCAGTTTCGTCCTCAACCGGTTCACGCGGAATGGTTGTGGGCTCAGGAGGTGCCGGGTTGGTCGGCTCGTCGGGCATTTCCTCGGTCGACACAGCGGGAAGTTCGGGAGTGGTTTCCTCGACCGTAATGGTCGGCTCGTCACTTGGAGCATCTCCGTTGTGGATCGGATCTTCCTTCGGGTCCTTCGGCTCAGGAGTCTCACTCGTCGTAGACGGAGTCGGCGTTTCCGTCGTGGTGGACGGAGTAGGCGTCTCGGTCGTAGTCGAGGGAGTCGTAGTCTCCGTGGTCGTAGGCGGCTCGGTGGTCGTCGTTGACGTTGAAGGAGTGGTTGAAGTAGACGGAGTCGGCGTTTCCGTCGTGGTGGACGGAGTAGGCGTCTCGGTCGTAG
>CAYZJK010000025.1:0-1540 GCA_964479125.1 uncultured Candidatus Saccharibacteria bacterium | reverse complement strand
TGGTCGGCGTAGTAGTGGTCTCGGTCGTAGTCTTAGTAGTGGTCTCCGTTGTGGTCTTCGGCGGTGCCGGGGGCTTGGATACCGTTGCAGGCGGCTGCTTCGGCGGCACAGTGATGAAGATGAACTTCTTCTTGTACGGCTTGATCAGCGGCTGCGCAGGCTTCTTCTGGACGACAAACTTATCCGCCTGGATATGCTTGAAGAAACTCTTCTCCTTAGAGGGAGCAATCGGCATGGCAGGCTGGAAGAAGCAGTCAACCCTCAAGAGTATGGTCTTACCGCTCTTGGCACGAATGCCCAGGGTGAGGCCCATGTGAGGGTGGTTTTCCGACTGGATAAGATCCGGCATTTCTGACGGGTTACCCTTCGGACGCATTCCTAGCGTGTTGTACGGCTGGGGAATTTCTGCCGTCCAGGCAGAATTGAGATCGATTCGACGCAGGAAGCTTTTAACGGCCTCCAGGCGCCTGGTGTAGGAATCCTGGTTAGACTCGGCGATTGCCATGGCTGAGTTTGCATCGTAGACCCTACCCTTGTTCAATGCAGCTAGCATCTCGATAGATGCAGCCCCATTGAGGGAGTCAGTCAACATTGCATACACGTAGGCCTCAAGCACTTCATCAGCGCTATTGTCCTTCGTGAAGCCAGGGTCGGGGCCGAAGTTGTTGGATCCCGGTTCGGCATCGTATGCGTAGAAGCGATTATCCTCGTGAGAGGATACATCCTGACTGGTCAGGTTGTCGTAGGCACCTTCACTGGCGCGCTGGAGAACCCTTGCAATCAATGCTTCTTCGGCATCCTGATCTGTTTCGCCATCTTTCGGGCCATAGGATGACTCGTCAGCGACGGTGTAGATCTGGCCGTCGATTTCAACTGCCTTGTAGGTGGTGGCACTCACGACCGCTCCGCCAGCAACAAGGGCAACTACAGCTACGGAAGCTGTAATGCTGTTGCGTACGCGAACGCGACGAGAGTGGTTGCCTGGGTTGAAGAACCACATGACGATGAGGCCAGCGATTAGCGCAACTGCCGCTAATCCCAGCCAGGTAAGAGCGTTCATGGCTCTATCCTTTCTTGTAGGTGGGTTTGTTGGCCCGTTGCGCTTAACGCCCGGGACCTCATTCTGCCTTACGGCAAAGTGTTGTCCCGTGTTAGGTACAACATACTGCTAGAGTGGATCTAACATTGTTGTTGTACCTAACAGACTAGTCTCGTTAGTTGCTCAACTGTTCTTTTCAGTAAGATGTCTTCATGCTAGCCTAAGCTAGCATGGTGCTGCAATTGCTGCAGCGTTTCATACCTATCAATCGGATAGACAGGAAACGCTACAGCAATAGAGCGATGACATGTACTGTAATAATCTGATTTGTTAATGATCGGGGTTATGGGTGCTATTTACCTATAACGCCTATTGCATAACTTATCATAAACTTGACAAAAAGTCAATGATGCGCTAAATCATAAAATACTTTCTCATTTTGTAAAGTCATGATGAGTCCAACAGTAGTCGTGAATTCGCAGTCTACTTAAACGCTTATCC
>CAYZJK010000024.1:0-13580 GCA_964479125.1 uncultured Candidatus Saccharibacteria bacterium | reverse complement strand
AGGTTTAAGATTATGTAATAAAACTGATCGTACGGCCACTCTAGAGGAGTGTCAGTATCTTTATTAACCCTCTCAGTGTAAGGTTCGCCGTTAATAGTAAAGATAATATGACCTGGCTGCTTAATAATTCCGTAGGTATTCCATTCGTCATAAGGGTTGTCGAGGTGAGCAGGCGCATAAGGAGTATCCTCTCTCATTTCAGCCACTGAGTGTATGGCAGGAAGGTTTTCATTTTCAATAATTTCAATTGACTCAATAACGTCTACTTCACCGTTCATCGCCCATCGGTTTGGATCATCTGGCGCTACCCCAAAGTCATCAGCATTATAGGTCGGATTGTCTGGCAACAGCTAAACTGCTGGCCAAGCACCAGCTCCGCATGGCACCTTAGCCTCAAACTCTAACTTACCGTAATCAAAACTTAAAATTCCTTCGGTATTAATTCGTGCTGAGCTAAACTCACGACCATCAATATTTTCTTGATGAGCTTCAATTACCAATGTACCGTCTTCGATGCGAACGTTCTTCGGTCGATCAGTACATGTTTGCTCTTCTTGGTTTTACGAAGGAACAAGTATACCAACTTCAAAATTCCACTGACTAGGGTCTAGTGGGCCGTCAGGCATTTGACTAAAACCCACAAAGTAAATGTCTGAGCTAAACGAATAAGCTTAATTGAAAACATCAACCCAATAACTACTCATCCTGCCTTAGACGGATTAACGCTTATTAAGATCCAACCCAGTAAGCATAATCCTGCAATGGTCGTCCCGACCATCCATAGATTTAACTTAACCCGATCTGATGGTGTTAGATTGTCGCGATACTGAACCAGGTCTAAGTCCTGCAGTTCGCCAGTTATTGTACTGGCCATGCGATACTCTTCACGAATATGCATTTTCTTGCAGCCTCTTCCCTGTTTGTATGGACTCTTTGCTGTATAGATTTTATATTCTGTCCAACATGTCTATTAATTGGACGAGCCTATACGATAGCAATTTGATGTAATTTCATCAATAAAGCGCTACAGCCTACCTTAATAGGAGAGCTTACTTTCTAAAATATAAACTGACACTGAGAGCAATTGCTCCCACTACTAACGCCAACACGAGCAGTGCTGCTCGTGGGTTAAACTCAGAGATTATGCCTTCGCCTTGAGCGTTGTTGCTATATGGATCTTCAACCCAAACCGTAAACACACTACCTGGCCTAAAAGCCTCTCCACTCTTAGTCCTAAATGTAACGCTAGACACCCGCTCAACATCACGACTCTCTACTGCCGTAGATCTTACCCTTCCTTCTGCCGGCACACCGCCGTAGGCATGAGTGCTAGTCTTAACCTCACTACTGAGCCCTCTAATAGATCCGTAGATACTAGAATATATCCTCTCTCCATAACTCTTAGCTGGCAACACACCTAAACTATTAGAGTTTTCTCGGTAAGCTCCACCATCACCATCAAGCGCCCATATGGTTTGATTTAAATAGTTATTAGCATCAGACTGGTCGTTAAACTCTATAATTAGTTCATCCTCCAGCCCATCGGCTATCGACTTAGCATTAACCTGTAGCTCAGCACTATCAAAGCTAGCCGGTAGATCGAGCCTCACCTCCGTCTCACCCTTATTTTCTACGACATACCTAATATCTGACTTCTTAGTACTATAGATTCCAATGCGAGACCCGGCCAAGAAGTTGTCGCTCGCTTGAGGATAAAAGCTTAAATCCTTAATACTATCGACACTCTTCCAGCGACCAGACTCATTACCAACTGGATCGTAGTGACTGTCATTAGCGCCATGCAGAGACATAAAACTCCGCCAGAAATCATTGTTTGTGTATTCAGAGAAGTGAAGTAACCACGGACCAAACGACCCTTCCGGAGCTTCAGTGGCCGTATTCCAACCCACTCTTGGCTCCTGCATCTGATCAAGCAGCAGCTTATCTGATCCTAGATTTAACAAGTTATAAACTGGCGCCTCACCGGTTAGACGCTGAACCTGGTAATTAGAATTATTATTATCACCATTAGCGGTATACCAAACTCTATCACCCCTTCTTAAGGGGTTTACTTCACTAGCTCTGGTCTGACCGATTACTATTAACCCCTCTTTATCTTGGGGTAGATTATTGAAATCTAAGCGGTTACTATCTTGAGTGATAACCTGCTCATCAATTCGATAAGTCTCATCAATCGCATAAACTTGAATTAACGACCCTTCACTAAACTTATATTCATCCTTTAAAGAAAGACCAATTGATTCGATTGGCTCTAGTGAATTCCAGTGCGCCATACTAGACGAAGCGTAGTCTCCACCTACACCCGATTGAGATAAAACGTGCTTACTTTGATTATCTAGAAAAGCCCACGGTATAAAAGCCCTGCTACTGCCGAACTTAGCCTCCTGTCTAACTGGTAGAGTTAGTATTTCAGCTGATCGTGCCGACGAGTTCAAGTTAGTGTATAGCTGGTCAGCCTCACCAACTAAATGCCGGTTAATATATCCACCGTCTGCACCGTAGTTGAAGGTTAACTCTACTGACACCGTATCAGCTTGAGCACCCTTAGTAGCTGTATAGATTTCTACAATTAAGTGACGAGCATCATCTGGGGCTTTATCACCTAGATTATGAAAATTTATTATCTTGGTGTCTCGATCCAACCTCACCTCTTCTATTAGAGTTTTAGGTAACGGCAGGGCCATCGACTTACTAGGGAAAGTTAAAATTAAAGCAAATAACAGAGTTACAGTAAAACTTAGTAACGTCACGTTTCGTTTTATATTGACCCTCCTCGTCATTAGCTATACCTCCATCATACCAAGAGATATGCCAATTGATTACCCGTACATCTACTTACGTAACTTTGCGTAGACAATAGTGGCGTCGTCTGGTCGAGGTCGTTCGTACTCGCAGGCAATCGGCTTATCTACCAGGCTCTTTAGAAGCGCTCGCCTACCTAACTTTGGCTCGACTTTAAGCCTTTTAATCATCGGTTCAACTATCTCAAACCATACACCCCAATCAACCCTATCAAGCGTAAATTTAGTCGCATCCTCTAACTCAGGGCTATCGTAGCTTAATTCATCGAACTCGTTTGTATTTTCGTAGAACTGACCTTCTCTCAACTGCCGCGCCTCAACCTTATCTAGCTCAGACTGAATTCGATCTTCCAGTTCGGGATACTGCTCCCTTGCCGCCTGAATTAGCTGATAGTCATAGTGGGCAGCCTTAAAATGATAGCCTTGCATCTCTTTACCTTGATCTAGATGACCACTAACACCATCAGACATTAAGTAAAGCTCACTACCATCGTCGTACTTAAACTCACTAAAGCTCCCACTCTTGATATCTGGCATATATAGCCCTTTACGGCCGATATAATTATCAGGTTGACCAAAACTAGTTTGTTGCTTAGCTGCAAAGGTAACATCCTCAGCCTTAGTGTCATAAATAAATGCCGAAGTGTCACCTACATTGAGCGACTTAACCTTACCATCTTTAACTAAAGCTATAGTCCCGACACAGACTCCGCTCTCCTCATCAGACTCAACCGCTAACCTAATCTCACTAAGGGCCTCATTTAAATCATCACCACCCTCATAAATATAGTCTCTAAAGACTTTTGCAGACGTTAAGGCAGCTTTCTCAGGCGAACCTACATCAGTGGCGCCTCCGGCTCCGTCAAAGACTGCGGCGGCATCACGAGTAGGTAGCGCTAAAGCTACATCCTGCCCGATTAAAGTAGTTTCATCATCTACCACTCTTGCTTCGCCGTTAACAGCTCGTCCATAGATAGCGAATTCTGTTTTATCACCAGCCGGCAATGAGCGAAAAATTTCTTTCATTACCTATATTATATAATGTTTTATCAATCTAGTCTAATTAGAGATGAAAAACCAGAGAACTATGTCTCTGGTTTACAGGTTAATCTTGATACTGCCTACTGCTTAACAGCTACTAGTTCGATATCGAACACAAGGTCGCTGTTAGCTGGAATGTTCGGAGCTGGTGAGCTTGCACCGTATGCCAGCTCAGCTGGGATAATTATTCGTCGCCAACCACCTACTTTCATGCCAGGTACACCGAGACGCCATCCTTCAATCACACCGTTAAGCGGGAAAGAAATTGCATCTCCAAAGTCATGTGAACTCTGGAAGATAACTCCATTCTTACATAGCGCACCGGTGTAGTGAGCGGTTACTGTAGCACCTTCTTGAACTTCCTCACCAGTACCAACCTCACGGTCAATTACTTCAAGTTCAGTTACTTTTTTAATTGGCTCAAAGCCGTCTAGTTTAGTTCCTTCGTATTTAGTCATGGATCTATTATACCGAGTATTCTACTTCTCGTCGTCTCTAGTCTCGCTCGACTTCCGACTCGCGTAAACTGCACCGACAATAACACCTAGAGAAATACCTAGCGATATACCTAGTCCAATATTATCCAGCACCACTAACCCTAAAATAACACCGAATGAAATTCCAAGTGATATACCTAGGGATATTGCAATAGCCAATTGACTCGATGAACTATTCTCAGGCCTGTCATCATTACTTTTCTTAGCCATACCTAAATTATAAACAGATACTTATTCATTAGAAACCCTGAGGAAGATTAAGTTAATAGAGCTATCAATAATTCGGGTCAAAATTTATCAGATGCTTATTCTCTCTGATAAATCTTCTTATTATCTTATATTCATCTAAATCAAACCCTGGCTCAGTTTCATTTATAACTGGATACCCTTCTGAATCAACAAAACCTTGAATGATCCAGTTGTTAATCAACACTTGCTCACCCTCCTCGTTTACCGGTACAGCGATAGCGCCCTCATACGGCCACTCGGACAGCTTACTAACCTCGAGAGCAACTTCAAAGCGTTGGTTGTACGACTGAGTCGACTCCTCTCCAATACAGGCACCCTTGCACCTACCTAGCGAATAAGAGAAACACGCTCCACGAAACTTCTCTAGACCCATTAATTTTGGACATAACTGAAATGTTCGAGTTAACTCATCAAGCTTTGCTTTAGCCTTCATACGGTTCGCAAATACACCGTAGATTGACGCTAGATCAGACCCTTCATCTATCTGGCCCTGCTTAATTGCTAAAGTAGCATAGCCATTATCTTCAGTTTTTATTAGCATTACATAAGAAGAAACTCGTCTAAGTAGTCGATTATGAATTGGTTTGAGTTCTTTAATTAACTTAGACTCCATAATTAACGCCGCTAATTCACTTCCAGTTGGAATAGTCTCAACTCGGTGAACTTGCTGACTTATTCTAATTTCTTTGGGTAGAGTCGACTGGAAGTGAGACAATATACGCTTACGAAGCGTGATACTCTTACCGATATATATTGGAGTATTAGAGTCGTCCCTAAATATATATACACCAGGTATATCCCCTATACCATTAAGCTCCTCAATATCTAGGTGTGGTGGCAGGTACTGAGTCCTTAACTGGTGCTTAATAGCCTCCTCAAACACCTCTGAACCAAACTCCTCATAAACCTTCTCAGTAAAATAAACTAAGGCTCTAGCGTCTTCTAGCGCTCGATGCCTATCACGCACTGGAATCGAATGTCTGGCAATTAGCTTCTCTAGGCTATGACCTCGTTGGTTGGGGTAAAGCCTTCGCGATAGTCTAACTGTACAGAGTAGCTTTGGATTAAACTGTTCGCCAATCATCCTAAATTCTTGCTTTAAGAATGAGTAGTCAAATCGCACGTTGTGAGCCACAAAGACTGCGCCGTTTAAAATATCAAGTAGCTGATCCGCTATATCAACAAACTCTGGCGCATCAACCACGTCAGCATCAGAAATACCTGTAATAGATTTAATAAGGCCCGGTATGCGTTCGTTTGGGTTAAGTAGGGTGTTAAATTCTTTTACTACCTGACTATTCTCATAACGAACAGCCGCCACTTCAAGAACTCGACTATTACGCCAACTTCTTCCAGTTGTTTCTATATCTACAAACACCACAGGGAAGTCAAACATCTACTACTATTATATTACTGTTTGACCAGCTTGAGTAGGCAGCAAAAGACAGCCCCGCTCCAGGTCTGTCTTTTACAGATTTAATTATTAGGCCATCTGACAGCAAGATAACATGTTGCCGTACGGGTCTTTAAAGTCGAGGCACTTTAACCCACCTTCAACATCTTCCATCTCATCCACCTCCCCAGCTAAATCTTTAACTGTCTTGTAGGTTGACTCTATATTATCCGTTTCGAGCCTAAGTACAGATGATTTACCACCAACCTCTAGGTAGCCCGTATCATCCAGCTGAAGCCACACATTGTTACATAGTTTTAACTCAATCGCACCGGGAGCTGGCTCGATCATTTCTACTTCACCGAGTAAAGTTTGATACCAGCGAGCTACCTCTTAAACCTCATCAACCGCTAGGCCAATGGTAATCGATTTAATCTCACGACCCATAACTACCTCACCTATGTGTAATTACTATGCTTAGATATTAGCATAAACATTACAGCCCTTGTAGAACATAAAATAGCCACCTTAAAGTGATGGCTATTTTATCAATAACTCAGGCTAGACTAGTTGTATTGAGGACGATTACTATTAAACACTGTCTGAACTAACCTTCCGCCAACAAACTGGTTAAGTAAGTTAGTTTTTACGGCCGCATCGGGCGCAAATTCGCTGTTAGCCTTTTCAACTTGTCCGTAAATATCAGTGTCGAAATCAGGAGCTGGCACCCATCGATAACCTAGATCCTCCATAAGATTAGATAAAGATTCAGTCTTAGGTGCTACCACCTGATTACCAGCCTGGTCAGTATAGGCAATAGCTGGAACCTTTTCGCCGTTTTGATTGACGCGTACAGTAGTCTCGGTGAAGGTGCCGACTTTTTCTAGCCTACGCTCTAAGTCCTCTGCGTCCATACCGCTTGAAATCCTATAGCTAGCCTCACCCTCAGTTAAGAGGCTTCGGTTATGTACTGCCGCACCCTGAAAACCAATAGACTCTAGATCACTTCTTTGCTGGTCAGTTAGACGGGAGTAATCAATATCTTTTAGTCCTGCATCCATACCAGCTAGGTTATAAGCCATCATTGTGTCGATGTTTTTAAATTCACCATGATCGCGACTCCCTTGCTCAGCACCGGTGCCTGGTACTGCGTAGTCAGACCCAGCATTCTCAAACCCCATAGCAGATAACTGTTGCTGAGAGGCTTCGATATTAGGCATGACTTTTACAGAATATTCAGAGCTTTTATAGGCGATCAAATCTTCATGCACGGCAAACTTACCTTCAGGTATATTTGACTGAGCTGAAGGAACCTCATAACTAGCCACTGTCATGTCATAAGTAGGCAGGTGCTCACGGCTATTCTCTACTTCATGTAGATTCTGTGGTGTTCGTGGTGTGTTTTCCATTTTCTTATTCTTTCGTTTTAGTTTTTTGATTTTACGAGCCTTGAGCCAACTTCAATATAACTACATTAACATAAGCTTGATAATTAGTCAATTAGCATGTATTAAGATATAATCTTCTCAATCTTGCGAGCAGCTACTGTAAAGTTTGAATCGTTCTTAAAATCATCAAACTCTGACCAGATAAACTTATTGGACTCGCTTTCATCAATCTCCACCTCTTCGCTAGTGGTAAAGAAAAGATAACGATAGTCGTGATGGTAATGACTTAACTCTTCTTTAACAGGGTTTTCTGGAATAAAGTGAGAGTCTATATCAAGCGGCACACCCGGCTCATCCTCTACTAACGTATATAGTTCGACCTGAGACCTAGATAAACCAGTCTCCTCTTCCATTTCTCGGTAGGTAGCATCCAGGATTGACTGGTCTTCAGGGTCAATATGCCCCTGGTTGTAAATACTTCTTTAATACATTGTGGTGCAGCAGCAATACCCGCTTAGACTCAAGATTTACAATAAAAGCACTGGCAGTGACATGTCCTGTAAAGTTCTTACGCGACACGACATCATCATTGTCATTGAATTGTTTTTCAAAAACAGCCAAGCGTTCCTTCTCTTCAGGAAATATTGAAACATACTGATCAAACAACTCTTTAATTCTCGGAATGTATCATCCACTATAGCCTACCTGGCGTAAATAGTAATTAGCCCTTAATAAAGCTTACGAGCGAAATACTCTTCAAGCGCATTCGTAAATATCTGCGAAGTCTTAGGCCCAACTCCGTAGAGTTCCTGAAGTCTTTTACGAACTTCATCTTGGTCATAACTGTTCTCGATTAGCATCATAATTGACCCGTCATAACCCCTCTCAAGCTGCTTCATACAGGTATGCAAGGCATTAGCCATGACATGCTGATAGCGAGTGTACTTACCTTCGCGTAGAGTTCTAACCAGTTCATAGTCGGAAGCGGCTAAGATATCAAATGGAGTATCAAGCCCACGCTCAATAAATAACCTCCAAGTATTGATAGCTACGCTCGACTGAATCGGCTTAGCAAGGAGGAAGCAAAGTAAAAACCAACGAAACATATCCGGCTCACTATCAATCACATCCAGCCCAAAATCTTCCGGATAAAGAGTCGGCTTTGGCTTCTTCGGTGACCTCGTTGATTTCTTCTTCACCATCTGTATCTATTATAACAAGCTACCTATTTATGAGCTGTGTGTTGGAGTAAAACTAAAAGCCCAGTCATATAAAGTGCTGGGCTTTTAGTAAAACGACCTAGAGTTTACTTGTTGTGGTCGTCATCGCCATCGAACTTGTCACGTACACCGTCAAGCGTGTCATTCACCTTGTCGCCTGCACTGTCCTTAGCGTCTTCGGCTCGGTCTTTTAACTCTCCCTTGATCTGGTCAGCCTTGCCTTCAGCTTCTCGACTTTCGTCACCCATAATCTTGCCGGTTAACTCTTTCGCTTTACCCTTGAATTTATCGCTGGTTCCGCTCATTGATACACCTTTCTGATTAATGTTTGTACTATTTATTATAACAATAATAAGGGTGAGTATCTACCGCCCCTACCGCTTTAACCCCTTAGAAAGCCCCTTAAAAGCTCGGTATGATGCCGATAATTGCCAACAGGGCAACAATCGCCCAGACAATATTTAAAACAGCTGGCTGCTTTGCACCTTTAGCAACTGAGACAACGACGATACCAATCGCGCCAGTTAAATTTAGAATCTGATACAAAATACTACCCGCATCAATAACCTGAAAAGTATTCAAAGAGTAAGCCGAGAGAATCGCAACTGCGCCGTACCAACCAATCACCTCAACTAAGAGCTTGTTTTTAATCATATATAGATAATAACAGGTTTAGTTATCCTCCAATATTTAAGCTTTAACAGTAGTAACTATAATGATACCCCCAGCTAACAGTGGTGCCCTGAAGTTGTAGATAGAACCCCCGCCTTGGTTGCTGACCCGTGCTTAAATTGAAGTGCAATATCAGACAAAAGGGAGGGAAAATGAAAAAATTAACATATGGCCTACTAGCCCTGGTGTTAGCTGTTACTAATGTCACGTTAGTAACGTCTACCGCATCAGCAACACAAACTCGTCTTGAGGCCGAGTATATGTATCGAGACTATGGAACTCGTGAAATAGTCTACGACACTGCCGCTTCAGCCAACTACAAACGCGTCATGACAACTAACGGTGGAGCTTGGAACTATTTCTCATCTACTGAAGATCACAAGAGTAGACTTTAGAGCTAAATCCACCCAGTATAGATCAGCTTACCCACGAGTAGATATTTGGATTGACTCAGAGTACCACTCTTCAGTTTCAATCGACAGCTCAAGCTGGAAGATATATAGCACTCATGGCGACTGATCGAAAGGTACTCATACAATCTACTTCGATTACGTTAACGACTTTGGCAGTCGCGCTGTTCACCTAGACTACGCTGTAGCGGCTGGTGAAAAGAAACGTAACCTCGCACTACCCAGCTGGCGTAAATCACTACAACCTTGATGAAGTACGTGAAATTCGTAAACTACTAGACGAAGTCTACAACTAAACAATAAGATCAATATAAAAAGAAACCCCAGGGTGAAGGTCTCTTTTTATAGGGTTTGGGTGGGTGTGGGCTATGAATATCAAAGCTCAACTTCAAAGACTTTATACTTAGAAGTCTGGCCTTGTTTAAGGGTTACTCGAGATTTACTTACCCTATAGTGATTTGCTATTAGCTTGATGGCTGCCTTATTAGCTCGACCTTCAATAGCGGGCTCCTTAGTGAAGACCAAGAGGCCTCCATCATCTGAGGTCACTACCTCTTCGCGATGCTTAGAGTTTGGCTTAATAATCACTGATACTTTCATATCACTAGCTTAACAAGTCTGGTAAGTAATCTGAATTGAAATTTTAAAGTACGACTAATCAGTTAGAGCTATTAAGCTAATTTATCGGCTAGCTAGTGATCTTACCAAGGTTTTAAATGGAATCGCCCTAATAGAGTTAACGTAACCAGTAATCAATAGTAAAGACATAGTTCTCTATTTCTGTATTAAGTTAATTGATTTAAGTCTTATGCCCAAGCGTTGGCATTAATCTGCTGGATTGTAGAAATCTTATATGACTTGCTTAGCTGCGTCACATTGATTCTACGGACTGGTCGCGTGAGCTCCTCGTCAATCTCAGGAAACTTCTGATATTTTCGATCCAGGAAAGTTTGGATCTTGTTTGTCAGCTCTTCGTCTGTATACCTGTTCATACAATACTCCTCCTTTTCTAGTAACTCCCTATTCATATATACAAGTATCTAACATTAGCGGAATTTAAACTGTGGCCCTTCTCACCAAATAAATGTTAATATTTTCACATATTTAATTTGTCCCCTATAATATAAAGATAGACAGTCTATGAAATCTCTAATTGAACTTACAAAAGACGTTAACAGAATCAGATTCTTCAAGAAGGGTTCTACTCTTTTATTCCAAGGCGAAATTCCAAGAAATGCCTTCGTCGTAGAAGAAGGCGTAGTAAGAGCTTATACAGTTAAAACCTCAGGTGAAGAATCAATTGTTGGCCTATTTACTAAAGGTGATATCTTCCCACTACCGTGGCTATTCTCCACTACTTCAAACACTCTGTTTTACTACGAGGCAATTGAAGATGTCAGGGTTACCTGTATTCCTAAGGATGAGTTTCACAAAGCACTTGATCAACATCCAGAACTAATGAAAGAATTGATTTCATTTAGCATTACCCAATACACATCGATGCTAGTACGCATCACAGGACTCAGTCAGTCTCGAGCGATCGAAAAGATTAGCTACATCTTTTATTACCTAATGTTTAGGTATGGCATTGAAGGTAAAGACGGCAATTATAAGATTGACTTAAAGCTAAACCACTCCATCATTGCGAGTTTAACTGGTCTAACTAGAGAGAGCACGACTACTAATTTAGGGGTGTTAAAAGAAAAAGGTGTACTAAACTACACCCGCTCTTCATTCTCAGTCAATAAGCGTAAATTAGAAAACTTTATCGGTGAAGATGGATTTAGGGAGCTCTCCCTCTAATTCTTACCCTGTAGCGTAAGTTCGATAATCTTAAGCAGCTCTTTTGGAGAAGCTAGTGACTTCAGAATATAACGCTCTACCCCAAGGTCAAATGCTTCATCAACTTCTTTTTGAGCTTCATAATTGCTAAATAGAATTATAGTCGCATCTGGGTGCTCCGGAGCTTTGTACTCTTTCAAGAACTCGATACCATCCATAACTGGCATTCTAAGATCTAATAAGATGACACTCGGGTCACCTTCCTTTTCAATATACGAGAGAGCTTCTTTGCCATTTGAGACAGCGTGAACATTGTAGCCCGCTGACTTTAAAATCATCTTGTAGGCGTCGTTGAGATCCCTCTCATCTTCTACTACTAGTATTCTTGCATCATCCTTCATAAACACATCCCTTGTTTCATTTTTACTTTGGCAACTCTACCGTAAAGACAGAACCTTCACCTTCCTTAGAGTTAACAGTAATTTTACCGCCGTGTAAATCTACGACCTTCTTAGCCCAGTATAAACCAAGTCCATTACCGCCAACATGAGTGGAGAGTTCATTGTCTATCCTCGAGAACTTTCTGAACAGCTTCGCCATGTCCTCCCGGCTAATTCCAACACCTTCATCATCAATATCAATACAGATACTATTACCCTTCTCATAGACGTTAACAGTAACTAGTGAGTTTAAGTGTGAATACTTACTGGCATTATTGACCAAGTTCTCTAGAACCATCCTAATAAGGTCACTATCGATGCGAGCGACTAGTTCTTTATTAGGATCAATGTGATTAATCTCCTGATTGCGCTCTTCATAAACATCATACTGCTCACGAATCACACTCGATAGCAGGTCGTTAATATTTGTAGGCGTCTTCTTTGGCTCAATCTTGCCTGCATCGACCTGAGCTACTTTAAGCAGGTCAGAAATAATCCTGAGCTGTCTCTCATTGCTCTCGTAGGCACGCTCTAGTAGTTCTTGCTGGGTTGGGTTTAAATCACCCGCAAAACCACCTGTCACCATGCCAATAAACTGCTTCACACCCGTAGCTGGAGTGCGCAGCTGATGAGAGGCCAATGAAATGAATTCATCCTTTGAGTCATTAAGTGACTGTAGTTCACTATGCTGCCTCTGAAGAAGCTGGTTCGCTTTCTTAAGTCTATCTTCGTTGCGCTTACGCTCACTTAAATCACGAGTAATCTTTGCAAACCCAACTAGGTTATTCTCTTTATCATAAAGAGCTGTCACGATCACGTTAGCCCAGAACCTAGTACCATCTTTCTTTACGCGCCAGTCCTCGTCTTCAACTCGGCCATACTTCGAAGCTAGTTCAAGTTCTCTTTCCGGCTTCTTTTTGTCGATGTCTTTTTGTAGGTAGAAAGTGGAGAAATGCTTGCCGATAATATCAGCTGCCGTATAGCCGATAGCTGCCTGAGCACCTTTGTTCCAGGTTTGTATATAGCCCTTAGCGCTCATAAAGAAGATAGCGTAGTCTTGCACACTATCAACCACGAGCTTATAAAGCTCGAGTTCAACCAACTTATCAACATGCTTAACCTCAAAAGAAGTTAAGGTACTTTTACTTAACTGTTTCTCCATATCAATCCTTATAATACCCACCTGCAATTTTAAAGTATGTTAAAAATCATACAAAACGCAAATAAAATTAATTTTCTCCAATTTAAAAAGAGCCTCGAGAGGGTGAGGCTCTTTTTAAATTAATCTACTAGGCGATTACCTTACTGTGTCACCATCAGCTGCTGCACGAGTAACAAACTTAGCAATCGCAATTAGGATTACTGCACCAAGAATGGCTACCAGTAAACCTCCGATACTAAAGTTGGAAACATCGCTACCAGTGATTGTGCGGAATAGGAATCCACCAACAAAGGCACCTAGGATACCGACTACGATATTCGCGACAGCACCCATGCGAGCGTCTGTGTTCATAATCTTAGAGCCGATCCATCCTGCTAGAGCACCGAATGCAATCCATAGGATAATATCTAGTAACATCTTTCCTCCTTTGATTAGGTTACATCTCTAGAATAGCCCGCTTGTTTTAATAATCATGTGAAAATTATTACAAAAGCGGGACTTTTT
>CAYZJK010000023.1:2305-14996 GCA_964479125.1 uncultured Candidatus Saccharibacteria bacterium | reverse complement strand
TGTTCGGCTGAGGGTCAGAAGGTGTCGGACTGTTGGGTTGTGAGCAATTTGGTGGAGTGCCCGTTTGTCCGGCTGGACAAGACTTTGCAACGATATTGATTGCTCTAGTAGGTTTTTCAGGTATTGAGTCATTCACAACAGAGTCTGCTGAGAATGAGAAATTTACAGCACCTGTCTTTTTTGTACTGAATACAGCTGAAAAAATTAACAACGATTGGCCTTGTGGGGCTGGAATCGGATAGGCTAGGTGGGTTATGCGTCCATGTGTATTATTAAACTGATCATTGGGAAAGCTGCTGCCTCCGAACACAGAGTTGTTGGTATTGGTCGATACAACACTAACCATATCGGATGGGTACACTAAATCAACTCGAGAGCGATTGCCGCCACCAGGACCAGAGCTAGCAAGAACTTTGACGGTAAATTTTTCTCCGACCTTAACGTCTGTTGGTGCTTCTATATATAATCTAGTGGAGCTAGCATGTGCGAAGTTGGCGGGTAGAATGGCACTAACCGCCAGTGTGAGTAGGCTTAAGCAGTATAAGTATTTGTTTATTTTTTTCATTTTTTTGTTTTAACTGCGCTTAAGCTTATCTTACCATAGTAAAGGAAAACAAAAAACACACATATCTGTGTGCTTATAAACTTGGCGCGCCCGACCGGATTCGAACCGGCGATCTCCTCCGTGACAGGGAGGCGTGATAGGCCAACTTCACTACGGGCGCATAGAACTCTTAAAATATTAGCAAAAATTTCTGAATACCGCAATAGCCTTGTTATCTAACATGACTAAATTGACACCGTATACTATGTTATAATTGGCGTATAAGAGCTTGAAAGGTAGGCGATTGTTAAATAGCCTAATCTGGATGCTAGACACATGACTTAATTAAACGTGTTGTAGCTCTATATTTATTCTATGTACGATAACTTAAAACTATTAACTAAGCAGGTTCTTTTCGACAAGGTGTTTCTAAGCTCTATAGTGGCTTTGATTGTTGTTGCTACTTTATTTAGCATAATTATATCTATAGGTATTAAACCTAGTGACCTTCAGGTGAGCATTCAATATACAGCGTATGGTGAAGCTCATTTTTATCGAGGGTCTTGGGTGACACTTATTACCTTTGTTTTATTCGCAATCCTGACAACTATCTGCAATATAGCGGTGGCTGTTAAGTTGTTCGTTGAAAAGGGGCGTAATTTCGCTATCGTATATGTATTAACCACTATAGTTATTCTAGTGTTAGCGGGATCACTTCTATACAGGATTGTTTCAATAGCGGCCCTGTCTTAAATCTGAAAGGCAATATATGAAATCAATCGAGATTCCGGTAGGTAAAGAAAAGTCACGATTCTATCGGTTTTTTGAAATATTTCCAGGTGCTGTTTCATATCTAATCCTACTTGCACCAATCGCACTATCTATTATCGATCCGTTCATTGCCGGAGTGTATGTATTACTAGTCATATTTTCGATGCTTATTAAGGCGTTAAATATTGCTCGTCACACGATCAGAGGCTATCGAAGGATGACCGCAGCTGATAAGGTCGACTGGCATCAAAGGTTTATGGATTTACATAATCCTGCCGAAGCCATGGACAGAATTAAAGAGAACCCAACCGGTCTATTCAGAGAGGGTGTTCATCTAAAGTATCTTAAAGAGATTCTAGATGCGGATGGTAAAGGTCCTTATCTAGACCCAAAGAGTGTCGAGCACGTAGTCATAGTGGCGGCTTACAACGAAGCGATTGAGGTGATTGAGCCAACCATACAGTCATTAATTGATACAACTATTAATAAGGATAATCTTACGATTGTGTTTGCCTACGAGGAGAGGGGTGGAGAGGCAATTAAGAAGACTGTCGACACGCTTGAATCTAGGTATGGTGATAAGTTTAAAGAGTTCCATAAGGTGATGCACCCGAAAGACCTTCCTGGTGAGGTGATTGGCAAGGGTGGAAACATTACCTACGCTGGTAAGTATATCGGAAAGGTACTTCAAGATCGCGGTGAGGACACTGATAGGTATATTATTACTACTCTAGACTGTGATAATCGACCGCATCCAGCTTACTTTGATTACGTATCGTATGAATATGTTATGCGACCGAATCGACAGAAGTTAGCCTATCAGCCAATATCGCTATTCTTAAATAATATCTGGGATGTACCAGCTCCAATGCGTGTTGTTGCAACCGGTAACTCTTTCTGGAATATTATTAGTTCGTCTAGAGCAGATAAGCTGCGTAACTTTGCTTCTCACTCTCAGCCACTGACAGCTTTAATTGAAATGGACTTTTGGAGTACTCGAACGATTGTAGAGGATGGCCACCAGTATTGGCGGAGCTACTTCCATTTCGATGGGGATTATGATGTATTACCTGTTTACACCCCTATATATCAGGATGCTGTACTGGGGGAGACATACTTAAAGACTCTGAAAGCTCAGTTTATACAGCTAAGGCGGTGGTCTTATGGTGCATCAGACGTACCGTATGTAGCCGATAGAATATTTGGAAAGAATCGAAATGTTCCATTTGTTGATGGGTTTGTAAAGTTTAATGATCTTCTAGTTGGCCACGTAACCAATGCTACGATAGCGATTATTATTGCAGTGGGTGGGTGGATTCCACTGCTGATTAATCCTGATGCTGCCCAGAGTGTTTCTGCTCATCAACTACCAAACGTAGTTAGCAGTGTGCAGACGATTGCGATGATAGGTTTGATGATTACAATCTTTGTGTCATTCAAGATGCTGCCTAGGCGACCAGCTAGGTATAAGCGACATCGAAACATTTTTATGCTTCTACAATGGGTGCTCATGCCCGTGACAGCTATCGGTTATAATGCACTTTCAGCCCTAAATGCTCAAACTCGATTGATGTTTGGATTATATCTAGATAAATTCGATGTGACTGAGAAGTATACAGCTACCCAAGTTAGTAAGAGTAGAAGTAGTGGTGATAAGAAGAAGTGGTATCAAAGAAAGCGTAAGTAGAAGTAGTGTAACACTACCTCTTGCTAATTAGCTGGTGTCTAGCGGCATACTGAATTGCGGCTACGTTATCGAACCTGGTCAAAGCCTTGTGAGTCGCCTCCGCTATGTCGGAGGTTTTAATTTGCTTCTGTTTAATGCTGAAGCTGGCGATTAGACTATACTTTACGGAAGCTGCTAGCCATTGGCTAGCTGAGGAGCCCTGGTCTATATCGTGAGCAAAGCTAGCATATATACTAGCGGCTAGTTTTCCAGCATTAAAGGCGATGGTTTGGTCGTCCTTATTTTTAACTAGGATGTCTGAATCATCAACTGTCTCGTTGGTTGTAAATACATTTTGGCATTCTAGGCACTTTCTTCGTCGCCAGATTCTAAGCTGTTTATCTTGTGGTCTTGAGTTGGTTACGGCAGTCCTGCTATATCCGCAAAAAATACATATCATATCAATATATTGTCATACAGCTATTGAAAAAGCTAGTGGATAACTTTTATTTATCTGTGGGAAATGTGCAAATAAAAAACACACAGGCTTCTGTGTGTAATCTTCTGGTGGGCAATAGAGGACTTGAACCTCTGACCCCCACAACGTCAATGTGGTGCTCTAGCCAACTGAGCTAATTGCCCTTACTAATAAATAATAATACCACTATATTACACCTTAGGCAATAATGCGTCCTATAGGGGTTATATATACAATAAAGTGATATAATAAATCTCGATGAGAGATGATAAACTTTACGCTATGCGTCATAGCTTCGCACACATTACAGCTGCAGCTATTCAAAGACTTTGGCCAGACGCAAAATTTGGTGTTGGTCCTGTTGTAGAAGACGGGTTCTATTACGATATTCAAATTGATGGCCAGTCTGTTAGTGAGCAGGATTTCAAAAAAATAGAAAAAGTCATGCGACGAATTATTAAAGAGAAGCAGACTTTTGATCGACGAGAAGTCACTTATGATGAGGCTATTGCATGGGCTGAGGAAACTAATCAGCCGTTCAAAAAAGATTTAGTCGAAGATATTAAGAAATACGGCACTACTAGTAAAAGTGAGATTGACGCCATAGATGACGGAAGTTTAGCCGACTCAGATAGAGAAGGTGTAATCACTCTTTATACCAACGGATCATTTACCGACTTATGTAGGGGTCCTCACGTAGAAAACACTGCAGATGTTGGTGTGTTTAAACTAATCAGGGTTGCAGGTGCCTACTGGCGAGGTGACGAGAAGCTGCCTCAGATGCAGCGTCTGTATGGTGTGGCATTCGAAACTCAAGAAGAGCTCGATGACTATTTACATCGAGTAGAAGAAGCTAAGAAAAGAGACCATAGGAAGCTAGGGCGAGAGTTAGACCTGTATACTACCTCTGATTTAGTCGGAGTAGGATTGCCTTTGTTTACTCCTCGTGGAACTGTATTGAGGGATATTCTTGCTGTGTTCTCTAATGAACTTCGACAAGCTAAAGGTTTCCAGAAGGTCTGGACTCCTCATATAACTAAGAAAGAGTTGTATGAAAAATCAGGACACTGGGCCAAGTTCGGTGATGAGTTATTTCTCGTTAAGAGTCAAGAGACTAGTGATGAGATGGCTTTAAAGCCGATGAACTGCCCTCATCATACACAGATCTATGATTCACAGCCAAGAAGCTACCGAGATCTTCCGGTTAGGTATTTAGAGACAACTACTGATTACCGAGATGAGAAAACAGGTGAATTGGGTGGACTTAGTCGAGTTCGCTCTCTAACTCAGGACGATAGTCACGTGTTCTGTACTCATGAGCAGATTGAGGGTGAAATAGCTCGTTTGCTCGAGTCAGCTGCCAAGCTTTATGAAACTGTTGGAATGAATCTAACTGTACGATTAAGTTATCGGGATGACTCCGAGGCTTACATTGGAGAGATGGACTTATGGGAGTCAGCTCAAAGTCAACTGAAGAGCGCAGTAATCGCAAGCGGATACGACTACGTAGAGGTAGAAGGTGAGGCTGCATTTTATGGTCCTAAGATTGACTTTATGGCCACCGATGCAATCGGTAGAAAGCACCAAGTGGCTACTGTTCAATTAGACTTTGTTCAACCGAGCAGGTTTGGACTTAAGTATACTGCGTCAGGTGGTGATGAGGAGACACCTGTGATGATTCATTGCGCACTACTCGGATCGATTGAGCGATTTATGTCAGTGTTTATTGAGCACACTGCAGGCTGGTTCCCATTCTGGTCTGCTCCTGAGCAGGTGCGTATTCTAACTATTAATGATAGCGTATCTGACTACGTCGATGGCATTAAGGGTGTTCTAGACGAAACCATACTGAATGAGCCAGTTAAATTTAATCAGATTAGATATACGGTTGATGATAGAAACGAAAGCCTCGGGAAGAAGATTCGTGAAGCTACAAAATTCAAGATACCTGTGCAGCTTATTGTCGGTCCGAAGGATGTAGCAGCTAAGAGTGTTAGCGTGAGGACTCAGCAAGGCGAAGAGTCGGTATCTATTAACGAATTGGCAAATTACTTAACTAGTCTTTAGGGTACCTGTGACTTTAATAGCAATAGTAGGGCCGACAGCTAGCGGCAAGACTTCCGCTTCTATAGATGTAGCGAAAGATTTAGAGGCGGTTGTAATTTCAGCCGATAGTAGGTCAATATATAGGGATATGAATATTGGCACCGCTAAACCTACGCTAGAGGAGCGGCAGGGTGTTTATCACTGGGGATTCGATTTAGTGGATCCTGGAGAGAGGTATTCAGTTTCAGAGTTTAAATCAGCTGCTGAGGGTATTATATTGCCACGACAGGATGCTGGTCAGCACACAGTCATGGTTGGAGGTACTGGGCTGTACGTTGATAGTGTTGTGTTCGATTATTCATTTCCAAAGGATAGAGGTCTATTTACTCAGAGTCAGGTTGAGAGGATGAGTAAAGAAAAGTTACTAGCTTATTATAAAAAATACAACATAAGTCTTCCTAGTGACTGGCAGAATGTTAGACGTCTCCAGGCAGGGTTATTGCGTGATTTTAGCCAATCACAGAGGAGAAGTACGCCAATAACTGATTCAGTCGTAGTAGGTATATCAACAGATAGAGAGATATTGAAACAGCGTATTAAGAATAGAGTAGAATTAATGTTCCGTGATGGTGTAGTTGAAGAAACATCTAATATTATGAGTAAATATTATCTTGATGGGTCTGATCTACCTGGCAATGTCTATCCGATTGTTGCTGAGTACATCAAGGGCAGTATCAATATTGATGAAGCGAAGGAGAGGATGTATCGGTCTGATTGGCAGCTAGCCAGGAGGCAGATGACTTGGTTTAAGCGGAATAAGTTTATACACTGGATGCCGTCCAGTGAGGTGCGGGAGTTTGTTCAGGGCAGGGTCGGCCAGCGGTAGCTATGCTATAATTGTATATAAAGGAATTCTATATATAAATGATTGACGCACTATTTAGTTCAAAGACTCGCGTGAAGTTACTTCACTTATTCTTAAATAACCCGGGCAAGTCTTTTTACGTTCGAGAGATTACCCGGTTGATAGGGGAGCAAATTAACTCTGTTAGAAGAGAGTTAGCCAACATGTTGAAGGTTGGAGTCATTACTAGTACTAGTTCTGATAATAAGCTGTTCTACCAGGTGGATGAGAACTACGAGCATTATGCCGCTTTTAGGGCAATCTTTGCTTCAGATAAGGAAGCTTTAGAGTCACTGCCTAGTAAGCCCAAGTCTTCAGGAGGTGGGTCCAAGGCTCACGAAAGTTGGGTCTTTAAGATCCAAGAGATTCCATCGCTACGTGTGGCTATTGCCGCAGGTCGACTAGCTGGCGCTAAGTCTTTTAGTCCGGTTGATCTTTTGTGTGTAGGTGATGGATCTAGGTCGGAGATTGAAAATCTAGTAAAGATGATTGAATCTGAGGTTGGCGGGGAGATTAATTATACGGTATTATCGTATGAAGATTTCTATTATCGATTAAGTGTTCGTGATAAGTTTATTTCTGAGGTTCTTCAGTCAAAGCATAAGATACTAGTTGATGAAGATAATTTACTAACAGAGTCCAGCGACGGAAAAAGGAGATAATTTATGTTAGATATCGAATATAAAGGCGCAAATTCAATTGTAGTTTCAACTAAAAACCAAAGATTAGTGGTAGACCCTAAGGTGTCAGTTGTTGGTGGTGTAGACGTACCTGTGAAGGAGTCTGTAGTGGTTGCGACCGAGCCTCGATTCTTACCAGAAGATGGCGGAGCTAAAGAGGCAAAGATGGTCGTAGAGGGTCCAGGAGAGTACGAGGTAGGCGATATCTCTATTCGCGGCATCGCTGCTCAGCGCCACATTGATGAGTCTGTCGGTGGTACTACTATGTATACAATCCTGGTGCACGGCATAAGAATTGCTGTTCTAGGTAATATTGCTCCAACTCTAACTGACGACCAATTAGAAGAGCTAGGAATAGTCGACATTTTGGTTATACCAGTTGGCGGCAATGGATACACACTCGATAGTGTAAACGCTTCAAAAATTGTAAGGCAGGTGGAACCTAAGGTAGTTGTTCCTGTTCATTATGAGGATGATAAACTTAGTTACGAAGTGATTCAGGATCCAGTTGGCGAATTTATTAAATTATTCGACACGGACGGCGAAGATACGCTTAAGTACAAGCTAAAGACCGCTCAGTCTTTACCTGAGGCTATGACGGTAGTTAAAATTAGTAGGTCTTAGTACCTATAAATAGATGTCTGAAAATAAAATAACGCTACGTGATGTAGCGTTATTTTATTTAAGTTCTCTCTTAGACTAAGCTGACTGTGTAGCTGAGCCTTTTGTAGGTAGGATGCCTTTTTTGCGAAGGGTCCTAATTGCATGAGTGCTCAGAGTCATAGTGACTTTTTGGCCATCTACTTCAAAAGTTTTCTTCTGAAGGTTAGGCTTGAATTGTCGCTTAGTGCGGCGAAGAGAAAAGCTTACATTGTGTCCGTGTTGAGCTCGCTTGCCCGTAAGTTCACATCGTGATGCCATAATATCCACTTCTCTTGTTAATTAATAAACTATCCTAATCATTTTACCTTCAAAGGGTCGTTACGTCAAGGGTGTGGTTGTTTCTAGCTACCAGTTTTTAAAGTCGATCGAGTTAGTGCCATGTGGCCTGTATAGATATCTTTTAATGGTATATAATTAACTCTAGTGGAAAGTATTATTCTCAATATTATTATCGTACTTGGTGTAATCTTCGTATCAATGACCATACATGAGTTTATGCATGGCTTTATTGCCTATAAGCTAGGTGATGACACGCCGAAAGATGAAGGTAGATTAACTTTAAATCCTATCAAGCATATTGACCCATTTTTAACTATACTCCTGCCGGTCTTTCTAGTAATATTAGGCGGCCCTATATTTGGTGGTGCGAAGCCTGTGCCTTTTAACCCTTCGAGGGTTAAAGGTGATGAGTGGGGAGTCGCGCTAGTTGCATTAAGTGGTCCATTAGTAAATCTCTTCTTGGCGTTTATCGCTTTTGGGCTGCTATATTTTCTTCCTCCTATGGAGATTGGATCTATTCCGGCTATGATTTTAACTCTCTTTCTACAGATTAATTTAGGCTTCTTTATATTTAATATGCTTCCGATTCCACCTCTTGATGGATCTAGGCTGCTATATGCCCTGGCGCCTGATTTTATACGCAATGTCATGATGCAGATCGAGAGTTTAGGCCTGATATTAGTCTTCCTGATTGTGTTTATGGGGTCTGGATTGATAGGTACAATTATCCGTAGTGTATCTAACTTTATTATCGGTGTGTTCGACTCGCTGTTTGCTATCTTCTCTGTATTAGTGATATAATAATAGTAGCCCATCAGAGGCGTATATGATTTTCCTAACATCATTTGATAGGGAATTCAATATCCGTTAACCCCGTGGGGTTAACATGAGAATTCCCACCTTGCATCTAAGCGGGGAATATCAAGCGTCTCTGGTGGGTTTTTTGTTTGAAATTTATTATAATAGCTAGAGGCTGACTTTGTAGTCGCTTGAGCATTAGCTTAAGAGGAAAGTCCGGGCAGCGTAGAGCAGGACAGTCGCTAACGGCGACCGGGAGTAATCCTAGGGAAAGTGCCACAGAAACATATACCGCCACTTACGGGTGGTAAGGGTGAAAAGAGTAGGGTAAGAGCCTACAGCTTCGTATGGTGACATATGAAGGAGGTAAACCCTGTCCGCTGCAAGGAAGGTATGTCATGGTTGCTCGCCAAGCATGCCGGTAAAGCCGCTTTATCATTGTGGCAACACAGTGAATAGATAGATGACTACACACGACAGAACCCGGCTTATAGGTCAGCCTAAATAAAAAACCCTGGATATCCAGGGTTTTTTATTTATTGATTGTCGACTATTTAGTCATTTCAACTAGTTTTGTGAAAGTTGCTGGTTCGCTTACAGCTAGTTCAGCTAGAACTTTCCTGTCTAGTTCAATGTTATTAGCCTTTAGGGCAGGCATTAGTCGACTGTAAGATGTTCCGTTCTCACGCGCCGCTGCGTTGATTCTTGTGATCCAAAGGCCACGTAGGTCACGCTTCTTATTTCTTCGATCTCGATATGCATACTGTAGTGCACGTGTTACAGCCTGTTTAGCTAGGCGGTAGCTTCGAGTTCGGTTGTGCTGCATTCCCTTAGCGGCTTTTAGCACCTTCTTGTGCTTAGCTCGTGCGGTTACGCCAGTTTTAACTCGCATATTATTTAACTCCTATAGCAGATTTAACGTTCTTCTTCATGCCGCCTGTTACTAGTGCGACTCGGTTGATTGCTCGCTTACGACTCTTGCTCTTCTTTGCTAGAAGGTGGCCGCCGAAAGCTCGTTGTCGAGTGATTTTACCAGTCTTGGTGACTTTCACTCTCTTTGCTGTACCCTTGTGGGTTTTCATCTTAGGCATTATTTACTCCTTACCGTGATGCTCAGGTTACGTCCAGCTAGTTGAGGTTTCTGTTCTACAACAGCGATATCTTCTAGCCTTGCAATTATTTTTTCAATTAGCTCAAAACCTAGTTCGCGATGGGCCATTTCTCGTCCACGGAAGAAGATCGTAATCTTCACTTTATCTCCGTTCTCTAGGAACTTTATAACCTTCCGTAGCTTTATGTCGAGATCGTTTTGGCCAATCTTTAGACCAAGGCGCATCTGCTTAAGCTCACTTGTTTTAGCTTTCTTACGATTCTTCTGTAACTCTTTCATCTTTTGGTATTGGTATTTACCCCAATCGATGGTTTTAGCTACAGGAGGGTTTGAGTTGGGAGATATTTCAACCAGGTCAACACCAGCTGCTTCGGCAATCTTTAACGCCTCTGATAGGCTCATTACTCCAAGCTGTTCTCCGTCAGATCCAATGACCCTTAATTGGTCTGCTTTGATCTGCTCATTCACACGAACTGATTTACTAATCTCAAATACTCCTTACTTTACGCTAATCGTAACCCGAGTAGTTCTGTTATTTTTACTCGAAAGATATTATATCAAAAAAACGGAACCACCTCAAGGGCGTTTACTACTGTTCTTGATCTATTTTAACAGATATAACTATAAGATGCATGGATATATCGACATACTGATGCCTGTATTTATGTATTCAGCACAACGAAGTGGGGAGTGGGTGGTTTAAATAAGCTAAAGCAAAAGGCTTATGCTTTAATGTGTTTAACACAACATGTTCATCTGTTATTAATCTAGTAAGTAAATATCTATAAGTTCAATAAGTCCCTTGTTCGTGGTAAAAAGGACTATAAAGCTAATGCTTATATAGGCGAAAAGTGTGTTATAATTAAGTAGGTGAGGGGCTGAATAGCTTCGACATCTGGATCTTAACAAGTAGTCTGCAAGTCGAGTTACGTTCGTAAACGTTTATTTAACTGCAAAGAATCAAATTGCAAACGCATTTGCATCAGTTAAGGCTGCTTTCGCACCTAAGCTAGCATTTGCGCCAATCGCTGCCTAATTTAGAGCATGTGATCATCTACCTGCCTTAGCGACGTAGGCAGTAGTAGGTGTTATATTCAGTCGCTAGAGTGTATGTCTTGAAGGTATCATACGCTGACAACTTTACCTTCAGCAGTGTTGCATATTTTTGCACTACCTTGAGTGCAATGCTGACGATCAGGTGGTGATAAGCTTGTAAGAAGGACTATTAGTTACCAGTTGGACCGGGGGGCAGTACCCCGCAGCTCCACCAAATGAATTTATATATAATAAAAAACAACCGCCTGCGAGGAACGGTTGTTTTTTATTGTGGAGTTTTTTGAAGATCTGTTTATTTTTGGCCCCTGCACAAGTTATTTATTCAAGAGCTACCCCTATAATAGCCATATTCAGGCTTGGTGTCAACGCTTTTGCTTAACTTTTTTATAGGGCTGTGGAAAAGTGATATTTAGCCCCTATAGAATGAAATTAGGCCATTCTTAATATTTTATATCTCATTAAAATACGATCCTATAGAGAGGTTTTCTGTAAATCACAAATCAGGATGATCTTGATACTTTTACATATTAGATTTATCAACGAAGACATGAGATGGGTGGCAGGCGAGTAACTTAAATGCAAAATAGTGTGTCGGTCTAGATATAGTATGTTGCATTTAAGTTGTGTGGTGATATTGGCTTATCTTGCTAGCGACTTAGCGGATTTAAATTTAGTTTTATAATTCGGTGTAATGTAGGGGTCTTAATATATATAGCGATTACGTCCCATGTTTCAATATATTTCATAATTCATATGGGCATATTAAAAAGTTCTGCTGATATGAATTTAAGTCGGGGACATTTAGCTGATGTGTAAAGTGAGAGTCTTTCAAGTACTATGTTCGTGATTCTTTTAAGTCTTTGGATGTTTGATTTGGTTATTGTGATTGAGTTCATGAGATTAACTAAAAGATATATATGTTCGTGGAGGACGGGATTCCTATGTGTTGGCTTGTGTTGATCCGTTTATGGGTTTTAGTTTTTGCTTTATCGCACATATGTCCATAGTCTAGTTAGGGTAAAACATTTTAAGTTTTTTAGAGGTTGCTAGTGACTATTGTAAAAAATAAGTGAGTTAGCAACATATAAATTACTATCTTTGTTGTAAGTATTATTATGTTGTATTTATTATTCACCATATAAATAACAGAGGTAATTTAAGGATGTTGTATATTATTTGTGATAAATACATCATTATTTACTGCTATATTATTGACAATTTGGCTTGTCTGGGTTACTATAGGCATAAGCTTTTAGAAAAACAAAAAGCAAAACGCACCTAACAAAAACAAAACACATTATTATTGACTTGGCGTATGGCGACATAGATTATGTCGGTGTCGCCTAAGCTCCGTCAATTTGATGTTGAGCGCGCAGTGGCTTGAGTGCCGCACCTAGCTAATTCCTATATGTTTACATGTAGTCGTCATGCTAGGTGTGAGTACCGGTACTGCAATGTATGCTCGGTTTTACCGAGCGGTCAGAAAGTCTCGTGCAGCGTCTTCGCTACGTCCCGCCCTTTTATTTAACTAGTGGTGGATGCTCTGTAGCAGAAGATCGCTGCAGGGGCTATAATTTAAATCATGACTCCAACAAAAATATTTATATCAATTTCAGTTATTTCAATTGCCATATTGATATATATTCTGAATTTTCATGCACCTGCAGAGCTAGGTGCTTTTGGCGTTTTAATAGT
>CAYZJK010000023.1:0-2205 GCA_964479125.1 uncultured Candidatus Saccharibacteria bacterium | reverse complement strand
TATGGATATATTACCCCTAATCATAGGAACCTTTTCTATACTTATTATCGCCTGTGTTTCGATAGTTATTGTTTGGTATTACTATAAAAATAATCTTCGCGAACTAAAGAATTACGAGCGTGGTCTTAAGATGATACCTCTTATGATTCATCTCCCACCTTCAAGTGAAGATATTGAAGGCGGTGGACGGGATGCACGAGACGTTACTGAGGAGATGTTATCTCAGGCTCAGGTAATGTACAACATTATTAGTAGTACTGCTCAAAAAGGTTTCAAGAATAAGATTTATGGACAGAGGCATGTATCGTTTGAAGTTGTCGCGAAGGGCGGGCTTATATATTACTATGCTGTAGTTCCATTTGTTCTTACTGATGTGATTAAGCAGGCTGTATCAGCGGCTTATCCTGCAGCTAGGCTTGAGGAGGTGGAAGATAACGCAATATTCGGTGACCATACTCGATCCACCGGAGTTATTGGAGGTGAGTTTAACTTAAAGAAAAGTTATACGTATCCAATACTTACGTACGAAGAAACTAAAAGGGATGGATCAAGGGCGCTCCTAAATGCATTAACTTCTGCAACTAAGAACGATAGTATTGGTGTTCAGTTCTTAATTAGGCCTGCAGCAGAAAATTGGACTCGTGACTCGGCTTCTGAGATTGAACGTATTAAGAAGAATCGCGCGTCTGGCAAATCGTCTAGTTCTGGAATATTTCAAACTACCGGCATGGCCGGTGCTCTTTGGGAGGCTCCTACTTATGACAAGAAATCTGAAGAGAGGCAGGTTGATACCGAGCTTACACCAGCTGAGCAGCAGCAAATTGAACAAATCCAGAATAAGACTCGATATCCTGGACATGAAGTGCTAGTTAGGCTAGTAGTTTCATCTGATACGGCTGTAAACTCTCAGAGGCTGATGAAGCAGGTTGTAGCTGCATTTTCAATGTTTGATTCACCAACTAGTAACGGGCTTGTATTTACACCTACATCCAATATTGACGAATTAGTTACTGCATATATATTAAGGTTCTTCCCTCAAAAGATTAATAAAAATATTTTAAATAGTGTTGAATTAGCTACTTTATATCACCTACCTGATCAAAAGAATATTCCGACCGCTCAGGTTAAGAGGCAAGCGAGTAGGCAGGTAGACGGACCGACCGATGTGATGGAGCAGGGGTTCTTGCTTGGCTACAACGACTTCCGCGGTGTTCGAAAGCCTATTCGGTTAAGTGACAACGACAGGCGTCGGCACTTATATATGATTGGTCAGACCGGTACCGGTAAGTCTAAATTCTTAGAGAACCTAGCGTTCCAGGACATGATGGACGGCAGGGGTTTTGCTTTTATCGACCCACACGGCGACTCAGCTGAGGCGTTAATGGGTGCGATTCCTCGTGAGAGGGTTGAAGACGTTATTTACTTTAATCCAGCTGACATGGAGAACCCTATCGGGTTAAATATGTTTGAATATAACTCTCCTGATCAAAAGGATTATCTAGTGCAGGAGTCGATCAGTATGCTTTATGGTCTATATGACCCAGGACATACTGGAATCATTGGTCCAAGGCTAGAGCATATCTTCCGAAACGCAGCCTTACTACTTATGTCTGATCCTAACGGTGGAACTTTCGTTGATATACCTAAGCTACTGGTAGATCAAGAGTTTATGAAAAGTAAGCTTAAGTATGTGACTGATCCAACTGTGCTAGAGTTCTGGACAAAAGAATGGCCAGCATCTCAGCGCTCGAGTGAGGCTGGTGATCTAGTTAGCTGGGTGGTGTCTAAATTTGGTCCATTCCTATCAAATGATGCGATGCGAAATATTATCGGCCAAACCAAGAGTGGCTTTAACCTACGAGAGATTATGGACAATCGCAAGATTCTAATCGTTAACCTATCAAAGGGTAGGCTAGGGGAGCTTAACTCTAAGCTGCTAGGTATTGTGTTCGTTATGAAATTCCAGGCAGCAGCCATGAGCCGTGCTGACATGGCAGAGCATGAGCGTGAAGACTTTAGTCTATACGTAGACGAGTTCCAGAACTTTATGACCGAGAGTTTTGAAACTATTCTATCTGAGGCTCGAAAATATCGTTTGAGTCTGGTGCTGGCAAACCAGTTTATGACTCAGTTAACAGATAAGATTCGTGAAGCTATTATCGGTAACGTAGGTACTGTTATATCTGGTCGTATCGGTATTACAGA
>CAYZJK010000022.1:1628-15256 GCA_964479125.1 uncultured Candidatus Saccharibacteria bacterium | reverse complement strand
CCAATAGCCTGAGCAATTAATTGAAATGTTCGCTCTCTCGCGGTGTAGTCTGGCAGCGCTAATCCAGCGTCGGCTTGGGTGATTATGACCGTGGATAGTAGAGGTAGGTCTAGCCCCTTAGCGACTACTTGAGTGCCGATAATAATATTTACATCGCCTCTTACAATCGAGTCATATTGTTTTTCGAGTGTTTCATTGCTCAGGCTGTCGCCATCGTATCGGCCGATAGTCTTGTCTGGGTAAAGCTTGTTTAATTCACTCTCCAGCATTTTTGTACCATAGCCCTTAAAGATGATTTCTGAACTTGAACAGTCTGGACACGAGGTGGGCACCTTAGTTGTATAGCCAGTTAGGTGACTGATTAGCATATGTTTATCAGCGTGGAGGGTGAGAGGCGCCTGGTTGCTAGGGTCGACCGCCATCCAACCACAGGACTGGCACATTACGATCCGAGCTGAGCCGCGTCGATTATGATAAACCAAAACTTGTTCATTATTTTCTAGCGCTTTATCTATCTCATTAAGGGCAGTAATTGATAGGAAGCGATGCTTGATGAAGTTGTCACGCTTAGTACTATCGATAATTGATATGTTAGGCTTGGTGCTTTTCTTAGCAGTGTTGTCTAGCTTGATAATTGGAGCGTTAGCCTGTTTGGCGGCGTAGTATTCAGCTACGGATGGGGTGGCGCTACCAAATACAGCTTTGGCTCGATGGTTGCGAGCTAAAATAGTAGCCACTCTTAGGGTTGAGTATTTAGGGGTGGTGTCTTGTCGATATGAGGGTTCGTGCGATTCGTCTACTGCGATCATGCCAATGTCGTTAATGGGCAAGAATAAAGTTGATCGAGGTCCAATATAGATACGAGGCTCTTTGGACTCCAAGGTGCTTTGCCAGGTCAGATGACGCTCAGCCTCTGTCTGCTTGGAGTGGTTAACAATTAATTGTTCAGGCTTAAAGTAGCGCGCAAACGACTCGAGTAATTGTGAGGTGAGAGTAATTTCAGGTACTAATATAATCGATGATCTGCCTGACTTTAGATATTCCTCTGCCAGCTTAATGTAAACTAGAGTTTTTCCTGAGCCAGTGACACCGTGTAGGATGCCGGTAGTTTCGGTCATCTCGAGAATCGAGTCGATAGCCTTTTGCTGATCTTTGGTAGGGGAGACTGTTATGTTGCTAGACTCAACTATTTGTTCATCTCTAGGGCGACGCTTTTTTTCAACTCCCCGTGGAATTAAGAGGGCCAGGGCAGCTGACTCGTGGACTTGGTAGTACTTAGCTATCCAAAGAGCAGTCTTGACTAGCTCCATTGGAATAGGTTCTTGGTTAATGATTCTATCGATAGCTCTTGTATCGAATGTTGGCTGCTTAACTTCCTCGAGTACGATGCCGTAGGCGGAGGATTTGCCCATTGGAATTTTGACTAAAGTGCCGGGTAATATCTGTTCATTGGAATGATAGGCAAAATGATAACTATCTCTTCTAATAAGCTTATTTGGGGCGACACTATAGTAATGCATTAATACTATTATACTGATAGAATAAGCATATGTATTTTAAAGATCGTCACGAGGCTGGGATTAAGCTTGCCGAAAGACTTTATGACACTTATCGGTATGAAGACTGTGCGGTCATTGCTTTGAGCGAAGGGGCTGTTTTAGTTGGTGAGCATATAGCTACCTCACTACACTGTGTAATGACGATGATGTTAGTTGAAAGTATTGAGGTCCCAGGTGAGAGTATTGCCCTTGGCGGTCTCAGTCAGTCTGGACAGTTTACCTATAACGGTATGCTTTCAGCGGGCCAATTGGAAGGCTTTAGGATGGAGTATTTTGGCTACTTCGAAGAGAAGAAGCGTGAAGCGATGGGGCGACTTAATCGACTCCTAGGTGACGGTGGTCTGTTGAATCGAGAAATGCTTAAGGGGCGAAATATTATTTTAGTGTCCGATGGTTTTGCTGACGCTGCTTCAGTGGATGTGGCTCTAGACTTCCTTAAGCCAGTTAGAGTGCAAAAGGTTATTATTGCTACACCGACAGCTAGTATTGAGGCAGTCGACTATCTGCACATTAAGGCAGATGAACTACATATTTTAGATGTAAAAGCTAACTTCATGGGAGTTAATCACTACTACGATATTAACGACATTCCATCACGAGAAGACACTGTAGAAAAGCTTAATCGTATCGTTCTAAATTGGCAGTAAAAGCACCGAATACCACTATTCCTATCTTGAGATAGAGGGGTCCGTTGTGCTATTATGTAATGAAAAGGTAGGTTACATTTCTAGATGTTAGACGTTTTTATCACTTCAAGGGTGCGCAGGAAAATTGTAGTAGTGTACGCAAAGTACCCAGACTTTAAGACGCACGTACGCGGCCTAGCTAAGCTAATAAAAGAAGACCCAGGAAATATTCAGCGTGAGCTTAAAAAACTTGAACGTGTTGGCTTTCTATTAAGTGAGCGGCAAGGTAACACTAAGGTCTATCACACTAATAAGCAGTTCCCAATTTTTAAAGAGCTACAGGGAATTGTCATCAAGTCTCAGCAACATTCATCTCGACCAAAGCGACCAAGTACAGGTATCTAAGTGTCACTGTTAGAGGAGATACTCAAAGCTAGGGGTATTGAGGGTGAAGAGGTTGAGCGATTTCTAAACCCGGATTACGATGCCGCAAAACATGATTCTTTCCTTCTGCCTGATATGAGTAAGGCGGTTGACCGGCTAATTGCAGCTAGAGAAAAACAAGAGAAGGTTGTCATATATGGTGATTACGACGTTGACGGTATTACTGCCACGGCTGTTTTATTAGATGCATTCAATAGTTTTGGATTTAAGAATGTTTCATATCATTTACCTAACCGCTTTACGGAAGGGTACGGCATGCATAAGGATGTTGTCCGAAGGTTGCATCAAGAGGGTTGTAATCTTATCGTGACAGTCGACAATGGTAGTCTTTGTTTTGGGGAGATAGACTTAGCGAACGAGCTAGGTATCGATACGATTGTAACCGACCACCATAATGTGGGTGACGTTCCACCGAATGCAGTTGCCGCAGTTAATCCAAGGTATGAAACTAATCGCTACCCATTCACGTCATTGGCTGGGGTCGGAGTAGCTTTTAAGCTTGTTCAAGCTTTGCAGCAAAAGTTACCAGGTCTACCGCTAGGTCACGAGAAGTGGCTATTGGATTTAGTGGCACTAGGTACGGTTTGCGATATTGTTCCGCTGACTGATGAGAATCGAGCGTATGTCTTTTGGGGAATGAAGGTGCTGTCGAAGGGTAGGCGTGCTGGACTCAAGGAACTAATGAAGAAAACTGATCTTTGGGGTGAGAAGGTGGACACTCAAGCTCTAGGTTTTAGATTAGGTCCTCGCTTAAATGCAGCAGGACGAATGAAGACGGCTGATCTAGCTTTGCAGGCTGTAATAGAAGCTGACTCGAACGCAGCCAGATTAAAGGTGGAGACTTTAGATTTAATTAACTCTGAGCGTAAACGAGCTCAAGAGCAAATATATGAAGAGGCTTGCCTGATTGCAGAAAAGTATGAAGCAGACCCAGTTTTAGTAGTGGCAGGTGAGGGCTGGAATTCAGGTATTGTTGGTATCGTAGCCTCCAAGTTGGTTGAGAAATATAATAAACCGACTTACGTGTTAGCAATAGAAGATGATTTAGCTAAGGGTTCAGCTAGAGGTTATGCTGATTTTAGTGTTGCCGATGCAATTAAGCACTGTAGTGATGTGATTATAAAGGGTGGTGGACATAAGGCTGCGGCTGGCGTCACCTTGGAGGCAGGTAAGGTAGAGGACTTTCGTTTGGGTGTGAATGCCTACTTTGCGCAGACAGGTATGTCGCCAGACTTGGGTGTAATTGAACCACAGATAGATATTGAGCTTGATACTTTCGGTCGGTTAACAGACGAGTCTGTTACTGCGCTTGATGCCCTTGAGCCATGTGGTGCGGGCAACCCTGAGCCGGTCTTAAAGATAAGTCAGGTGAAAGTGGTGGCTATTAAGCTAATGGGGTCGGATGCAAAACATGCTCGAATCTCAGTAGCTGATAATTTCGGACATAGTTTTAGTGTGGTTGGTTTTAATATTGCTGATAGTCTGACTTTTGATGTTGGTGATTTTATATATCTCTACTTTAGGCCACTAGTTAACGAGTGGCGTTCTAGGCGAACTGTAGAGGGTAGGTATATCCACGCCAGGCCTGTTTAGCTACCTATATTCTCTTGTGTATACAGATATAACCTGTTACAATAACCTTGATATGGTACAAGTAACACGTAAAGATCAGAAGGAAGCGAACGAGAATATTATCCGTCGCTTCAACCGCAGGGTGCTACAAAGTGGAGTTCTTGCGGAAGCTAAGGGTTCTATGCGATTCTCGAAGCCTATTAGCAAGGCTGAGCGCCGACAGAAGGCTATTATTCGCAAAGAGCGAAAAGCTGACAAGATGCATAAGATGCGATTAGGAGTCCGATAGAGCATGTCTCTAAAGGAGCAGATCGCTAACGATATGAAAACCGCTCTATTGAGCGGTAATCGTTTTGAGGGGGGTGTTTTAAGAGACCTCCGGGCTAGTATTCTTAATGAAGAAGTTAATGCAGGTCAGCGTGAAGCTGGGCTAGCTGACGAAGATGTTCTTAAGGTGGTCGCAAAAGAAATTAAGCGACGACAGGAGAGCATTACTCTTTTTAACCAAAATGAACGAAGTGACCTAGCGGAAGCCGAGCAAAAAGAGTTAGGCGTACTAGTTAGATATATGCCTGAACAACTGTCTGAGTCTGAGATTAAGAAGGTGGTTCAAGATTTTATTGAAAGTGAATCGATCGAAGTAAGCCCAAAGAGTATGGGTCGTGTGATTGGTAATGTTAAAAAACAGTATGGTGCACAAGTTGATGGTGCGCTATTAGCTCAAGTAGTTAAAGAGCAATTAAGTAAATAGTACAAAAGGGAAGGTTGTAGATTTAGATGATTTTACTATTTGGTCCTACTGGGGCAGGTAAGAGTGTGCAGGGTAAGATGCTTGCGGTAAGGCAGGACTGGAAGTGGCTATCAACAGGTGAGATGTTACGTGAAAGTAAAGATCCTGAAGTTATTAAGGTGCTAAAAAGTGGTGAGCTAGTAGGCGATGAGCTTACTTACGACGTGTTTAGTGCTGCAATTGATGACGCTGTGGAGAAGAAATACGGCAATATTATTGTCGATGGCTTCCCTCGTACAAAAGCGCAGGCTGAGTGGATGTCTGCATACATGGAGAAGTCCCACCAGGAGATTGATCTAGTAGTAGTTCTTGAGGTACCTGAGTCTGAGATTATGGATCGACTTGCTAAGCGTAAGCGAATGGAAGATACGCCTGAAACTATTGCAAGGCGAATGAGTATTTATCGCCAGAAGATGTACCCAGTGCTTGGAATTTTTGCTGATGATGGTATTAAGATTGTACACATTGACGGAACAGGTACAGCTGGTGAAGTGCACGACAAAATTTACTCTGAGGTAGCTCTTGCGTGCCTAGACCAATAACAGGCATTAAGACACCTGAGCAGATTCAGGCTATGCGCGACGGTGGTCGTAAGCTAGCTGAGGTCTACCAGGAGTTGCGTGGCTTTGTTAAGTCTGGCTTAACTTTAAAAGAAATAAATGATTACGCTCACAAACTGATTCTTGAAAAGGGTGCTACCCCTACATACCTTGAGCCAGTGCCAAACTTCCCGGGCGTAATCTGTATTAGCGTCAATGATGCGCTAGTTCATGGTGTTCCGACTGACTATATTCTTCAGCCGGCTGACGTGGTTAGTTTTGACTTAGTCATTACCTATAAAGGTATGAAGACTGACAGTGCCTTTACTATGGTGGTAGATGAAAAGCCACGTGGTGCAAAAAAGCATCTAATTAACACGACTGAGCGTAGTTTGTATGCTGGAATCGATGCAATTCATGGTGATGGTACAACAACTGCTGAAATTGGAGCAGCGATTGAAGCTGTCCTAAGTAAGGGTAAGCTTGGGATTATCCGAGACCTGGTTGGTCACGGTGTGGGTCTTGAGATGCATATGCCACCAGACGTACCAAACTTTAAAATTAGAGGTAATGGTGTAACTCTTCGAGAGGGCGATACGATCGCAATTGAGCCTATGGCTACACTTGGTGGGGAGTCGGTTTTTATTGATCAATCTGATGGATGGACGATCTACACTCAGGACTCAAGCCTGGCTGCTCACTTTGAACATACTGTTCTAATTACAAAAGATGGTGCAGAAATTCTTACCGCACTAGAGTAGTAGTGCTTATGTTGCATATTTTTCACGACTACTGATATAATTAAGCATATGCAAGATAAATCTCGATACGCTGTAGGGTTAGATATTGGCACGACTACAGTACGTTGTGTTATTGGCCGCTTAGAAGATACAGGAGTTGATATCTCTATTGTCGGAGTTTCTGAAGTGCCTAACTCAGGTATGCGTCGAGGTATTATCGCCGATCTTAATAAAGTGACTCGTGCAGTTGATGACGCTTTAGCTCGAGCTGAGCAAATGAGTGGACATCGTACTGAGCGAGTGGCTTTTAGTATTAATGGTTCACATATCTTAAGTACGACCGTTGATGGAATGATAGCTGTTGGTGCGGACGTCGAAGTATCTCATGATGACATTAGTCGACTTGAGGGAGTTGCGACTATGGGTAAGGTGCCAGCTAATCGGCAGGTTCTAGATATGATTCCTCATAACTATAGCTTGGACGGGCAAGATGGCATTAAAGATCCGCTAGGTATGACTGGAACAAGACTAGAGTTATCTGCAAATGTTGTGTCCGCTCTGACTCCACACTATGCAAATACCCAGCGCGTTGCTGAAATGATTCAAATCGGACTAAGTAAGGTTACTCCGAGTGTTGTAGCAGCTGGACGTGCTATCTTAACTGAGCAGCAGCTTGAAAATGGCGTAGCGGTTATCGACTTCGGTGGTGCTACTACTAGTGTAGCGGTATATGAAGAGGGGGACCTTCAGTATGTCGGCGTAGTTCCGCTAGGTGGTATGCAGGTAACTAATGACCTTGCCATCGGCCTTAAGGTTGATCCAGAGGTGGCTGAAGCTGTTAAGCGCGAGTTCGCTAGCGCTAAATTTACCGGCGAAGATAAGCAAGTGGCATTCAAACATGAAGAGCAAGAGTTTGAATTTTCAATGGCTGACATCGAAGAAATTGTAGAAGCTCGTCTTGAAGAAATTTTTGAACAAGTAGATAAATTATTTAAAAAATCAGGCTCCAAGGGGCGACTACCTAACGGGGTGATTATGGTAGGTGGAGCTTCTAAGCTTGATGGACTAGAGGACTATGCGCGTAAGCAGTTGGACTTAGCTGTTAAGCGCAGTACAGTTAAGGGATTTGGTGGAGTAACTGAGCAAGTTGATGATCCAGCATTTGCGACAGTTCTAGGCCTAGTTCTAGAGGACGCCGCATCAGTGAGTAGTGAGGGTCGCTCAGGTGCAGATGTAAGAGACCGCGCTGCAGAGTCAATGGGTGCGCTTAAGCGGTTTTTCAATAAGTTTAGCGCTTAGCTTGCGGCTATTTTATTAGATTGTTATACTAAATAAGAATTAGAAAGAGTGGGAGAAAGCTTTGTATGGCCGAAATCAAACCAAGTGATATACAGACATTTGCAAACATCAAAGTTGTAGGTGTTGGTGGTGCCGGAGGATCGGCCGTTAACCGCATGAAAGAAGCGGGCCTTAGTGGTGTGCAATTTATTGCTATGAACACCGATGCGCAAGCTCTTCACAACTCTAAAGCTGATATTAAGATCCACCTCGGTAAAGATACTACCGGTGGCTTAGGTGCTGGTGCTGATCCAACAGTGGGTGAGTCAGCCGCAGGTGAATCTCGTGATGAAATTAGGGACGCCTTACAGGGCGCTGATATGGTGTTCGTAACTATTGGTGCCGGTGGTGGTACTGGTTCAGGTGCTGGTCATGTGGTAGCAGAAGTAGCTCGGGAGTTAGGTATTTTGGTAGTTGGTGTAGCGACACGGCCTTTTAGCTTCGAAGGTGAGAAGCGTCGCCGCAACGCTGAGTGGGCAATAGCTCATCTTGGTCGCCAGGTGGACACTCTTATTACTATCCCCAACGATCGCTTGCTACAGACAATTGATAGGCGAACCCCACTACTTGAAACCTTTAAGATTGCTGACGATGTATTAAGGCAGGGTGTGCAGGGTATTTCTGAGCTTATTACCGAGCACGGTTTAATTAACCTCGACTTTGCTGACGTAAAGGCTGTTATGAGTAACGCCGGTTCTGCATTAATGGGTATTGGCCGAGCTAGTGGTGAGGAGCGAGCCGCTCTAGCCGCTCAGCAGGCGATTGAATCTCCGTTAATTGAAGTGTCTATTGAGGGCGCTAAGGGTGTTCTATTCAACGTAACTGGTGGATATGACATGAGTATGTCTGAAATCCAAGAAGCTGCCGAAATCATTACTAGTGCAGTTTCCCCAGATGCAAACATTATCTTCGGTGCGACACTTAAGCCTGATTTAGATGATGAGTTAATTATTACTGTTATTGCAACAGGTTTTGATAGTTATCACTTCGAAAACCAGGTATCGTCACTTCAGGAATCAGCTTATAGTGAGCCAACTGCTCCTCAGGTTGAAACACATACGCCTGAAGATGTTAACGTTGAAGATGTCGATATGAATCTAGACCAGACTTCTCCGAGTGAGCACTTTGCTTCTGAAGAGACAGCTGATATCTGGCAAGATAACGGTATTGAAGACGAAGAAGAGTCTGATATGCCAGCCTTCCTAAGGCGTCGTAAAAAGTCTCGCGAAAATAAAGAGGGCTAAGAATGACATCTGACCATCATGATTACCGTATCGGCGACAGTCGTGTATTGGAGTCTCGTGAGATTAGTGACGGTAAAGCAATCCGAAGGAGACGAGAGACTCTTGATGGTAAGCATAGGTTCACAACTTATGAGCGAATCGAAAAGCCAAATGTGGCTGTTGTTAAGAAGAACGGTAGTCGCGAGTTATTCGATCGCAACAAGCTCGCTCTGTCGATTAAGCAATCGGTGGGTAAGTTTTTCTCATCTGAGTTGGAGGTAGAAAGAATTATCAACAAGATTGAAGATAGTATTTTTGAAATTGGCGACCTAGAGGTGACATCTCAGCGAATAGGAGATGTCGTGCTAGATGTACTCGCTGAGGTGAATGAGGTAGCGTACGTTCGATTTGCTAGTGTATATCAAGACTTCAAGACACTGGATGAATTTGAGGCTATTCTAGCTACTCGCCGAGAGATGAGTAACCGTAAGAAGGAAGAAATGGCTGATGCGTCTTAGGTTGATTCATCGCGAACGAAGCGATTACGCAGCCGCTGTGCGCGATTTTACGCGTGAACTTCAGGTGGGTGGTATTGTAGATATCGAAGAGGTTGACCCAGATAGTCCTGAGGGCGCAGATATTTGTAGGCTATATGGCATAGTGCAATACCCAGCTGTCCTAGTGACAACTGATGATGGTGTATCGACATTTATGTCTCAAGGTTTACCACTACCATTAGTTAGAGAGGTACAATATTATGTTAGGTAAAAAATCTAAAAAAGATAAATTAAGAGAGAAAGATAACAAGTGGATTTTCGGCAGTATGCTGATTGGTGCAATCTTAAGCCTGATTGCTTCTTTTGTACTGTCAGTCGAAGCTATTCAGTTAGCTGAAAATCCTAACGCGCAGTTGGCGTGTAGCATTAATGTGGTTGTTAACTGTGCTACTGTAGCCAATCATCCATCAGCTAGTCTGCTAGGATTCCCTAATAGCTTTCTTGGTATAGCCGCTGAGGCAGTGGTGATAACTGTGGCGATTGCCGGTTTAATGGGTGTAGTATTCCCGCGCAAGTTCATGTTTGTAGCACAGCTTGGTTATACTACCGGGTTTGTATTCGCACTATACCTTCTATATATGAGCGTATTTATGATTGGCGCACTTTGCCCATGGTGTCTACTGGTGACTGTAACCACTACCTTTGTATTCTTTGCTATCACTAGATACAACATTCGAGAAAATAACCTGTATCTACCTAAGAATATTAAAGACAAGCTACAGGGCTGGGTGGCTAAGGATTACGATCGATTACTTATGATGACTATCGTAGTGTTAATCGCTGCCTTAATTATCGTTAAGTACGGCTCATCGCTATTTAGCTAAATAGTTGCTGTGCTATAATTAGTTATAGAAAAGGGCGTTTTGTACGGGTGTACAAATGAGCGACTATCAATCGCGAAGCTCGCAGGAAGAAAAGCTTTCAGCCTAGTAGAGCCTGCCAAATAATCAAGTGCTGAAAGAAAACTTCTTTTGGAAGCAAGATGGTACCGTCCCGTAGGGATTCTTGCACGAAGAAGTTTTTTATTTTTATCTAAGGAGTTTGGGATGAAATATCAGTCAGGAACAAGACGACGCGCAAAAGAGTACGAAGTAGAATGGATGAACACCTGGAAAGAGGAGCAGACATTCGAGCGATCAATTGAGCAGCGACCAATTGATAAATCATGGGTGTTCTATGACGGTCCACCTTTCCTAACTGGTACTCCACATCACGGACACCTACTAGTTTCGACATTAAAAGATGCGATGGGGCGCTATAAGACGATGCAGGGCTACCGAGTAGAGCGTCGTTGGGGCTGGGACTGTCACGGTCTGCCAGCTGAGGTCTTCGTTGAAAAGCAGCTTGGCATTACCTCTAAGAAAGAAATCGGTACCAAGATTAGTATTCCTGAGTACGTCGCTGCTTGTCGCTCTTTGATGGTTAAGACTGGTACTGAGTGGGAAGATACCATTGATCGACTAGGTCGATGGGTTGAGTTTGACGGTGCCTACCGAACAATGGATAACGACTACATGGAGAGTGTATGGTGGGCGTTTAAGACTCTATACGAAAAGGGGAAAATATACGAAGGTGAAAAAATCTTAGTCTACTGTACTAAAGATGAGACTCCAATCTCTAAGAGTGAGGTAGCTATGGAGAATAGTTACCAAACCGTAACTGACCCGAGCCTTTATGTTTACTTTAATATTGAGGGCACTGATGAGTCACTACTAGTTTGGACGACTACACCATGGACACTGCCTGCAAACGTTGTACTAGCTGTTAATGAATCACTTGAATATAGCTTAGTGAAGTATGGTGACAAAAAGTTCTACCTAGCTTCTAGCTTGGTAGAGAAGGTGATGAAGGACGAAAAACATCAACCACTTGAGTTTGAGGTTCTAAAGACGGTACAGGGTAGTGAATTAGCCGGATTAAATTACGACCCACTATTTACTAACCGTGGTCCGCAGGCGCATCGTGTTCTGTCGGCTGATTTCGTAACCGACGGTGACGGTACTGGTGTTGTGCACATTGCTCCAGCTTATGGTGAAGATGACTACGAACTAAGTCGAAAGCACAACATCCCCGTAGTGAGTGTGGTAGATGGTAGTGGAAATTACACCGAAGGTCCATGGCAGGGTGAAAACATCTGGAATATCAATAAGGATATCGCTAAGACCCTAGTGGCCGATGGACGAGCTCTTAAGGTAGAGTATATCCGTCACGAATATCCACACTGTCACCGCTGTGGCACAAAGTTAATGTACCGCGCACATCCAAGCTGGTTTATGGATATTCATGGACAGAAGGATGAGATGCTGCGTGAAGCTGACAGCACCAACTGGACGCCGACCGCTCTAAAGGAAGGTCGTTTCCACAATATTATCGATCAGGCGCCAGACTGGAATCTAAGTCGAGATCGTTACTGGGCTACACCAATCCCGGTGTGGAGAGGTCAAAACGATGATGGTACAGAAGTAGTTAAGGTGTTTGGTAGCTATGATGAACTTGAAGAGTTTACCGGTAAGCGACTAGATGACTACCATCTTCCTCAGGTTATGGATATAACTTTTGAGTATGAGGGTGTGACTATGAGGCACATTGGTAAGGTGCTAGATTGCTGGTTTGAGAGTGGTTCAATGCCGTTTGCACAATTCCATTATCCGTTTGAGAACAAGGAGTTGTTTGAAAGGTCATACCCAGCTGACTTCATTACTGAAGCAATTGATCAGACTCGAGGCTGGTTCTATAGCCTGATGGCTGTAAACGTAGGCCTATTTGGTAAGGCACCATTTAAGAATCTGATCTGTACTGGTTTTATCAATGCTGCTGACGGTAAGAAGATGAGTAAGAAGCTTAAGAACTATACAGATCCGATGGATCTGATGAATAACTACTCGGCAGATAGCTTCCGGTTCCTAATGATGAGCTCGCCTCTAACTAATGGCGAAAACTTTGCTCTAGCTGATAAGGATGTTGGTGATGTGGCTCGAAAGTTAAGCATGATTTGGAATATGTACGACTTCTTTACAATGTATGCCGAGGTCGATGGATGGACTCCTCAAGAGGGTGAGCTAACTGATCCATCTGATGATTTAACTAATCCGCTAGATATATGGGTGGTATCAAAGCTACACAAGCTAATGAATGGGGTTGAAGCAGGTCTTGAGGCTTATGACTTCCAGGCTGCGACCCGTCCAATCCTACCGTTTATCGATGACGCTAGTAACTGGTTCGTTCGACGTTCACGACGACGCTTCTGGAAGAGTGGTTTAGAGCAAGATAAGGATGATGCATTTAGGACTCTACACTACGTACTGGTTCAGATGTCATATATCTTAGCTCCATTCGCCCCGTTCCTTAGTGAAGAGTTATTCCGCAAGATGACTGGATCGCAAGAGTCAATCCACCTTCAAGACTGGGCTAAGGCTGGCAAGATTAACGAAGTAGTCTTAGAAGAGATGGATATGGTGCGAGATTTCGTTAACCAGGGCCTAAGGCTAAGGGCTATGGAGAAGATGAAAGTAAGACAGCCTTTAGCTAGCGTGTCAGTACCGAAGCGTACTCAGCATATCGATGACGCTGCTATCTTAACCGAAGAACTAAACGTCAAAGAAGTTCTAGATGGTGATGAGGTAGCAATCGATATTAATTTAACTGAAGAGCTTAAGCGTGAAGGGTTTGCGCGTGAATTAATCCGACATATTCAGAGTCTACGCAAGAAAGCCGGTCTAAACGTTGATGACAGGATCAACCTTGCTCTAAATGGTTCAGGAGACGAGTTTAGAGGCACATTTGAGAGCTTTAGCGAGCTAATTGCATCAGAGACTCTTGCTGAGAATATATCGGCTCAGAGCGACTTAGAGGACGCCTTAATCACTGAGCAGGTGCAAGTGAATGGTGTTGAAATCAGTATTTCATTGTCTAAAAGCGATAGGTAGGAGGGTTAGAGATGAGGTTGTTGTGTAGTGTAGTAGGAGTTGCCTTACTGTCGGTAGTGGGTTCAGTGTTTATGCTTCAGGCTGATGTATCAGCCTGGTCGGAGAGAGTAGTTTCTCCGACTGGTGATGTCAGAGTTAATGCTGATGAAAAGCCTGATGGGTCACTATATGTACTAGCCCCTGCTGGTGAAGTGGTAGTTACCGGTAAGGTCAATGGTGACTTATACTGCGCAGCTTCAGATAGTGTCCGGATAAACGCTGAGGTGACAGGGTCAATTAACTGTGCCAGCATGAAAATCACTTTCAAAGGTGAG
>CAYZJK010000022.1:0-1528 GCA_964479125.1 uncultured Candidatus Saccharibacteria bacterium | reverse complement strand
CAACGTAAATCCTTTCAGTGCTTATCTGACGGGGTTAGCTTTTACGGTTGCGATTATCCTTTCTCTAGCTACTGCGACACTGTTGCCGTTTTCGAGGTTATATCGAAGGGTGAGTGATATGACGGTCGGCAAGATGCCGTTTATATTATTGACTGGATTTATGATGCTGTTTGCAGTGCCAACTACCTTGCTTCTGTTAGCGCTGACTGTAGCTGGTCTACCACTAGCTTTAGCTCTCGTATTACTCTGGCTTGCACTAATGCTTGCTTCAATCGGATACACAGTATATATGGCTGGTAGTCTCTTAGCTAGTACGCAAAGCAGAATGACTCCTATTTGGTCGTATATTGCAGCTTCTTTACTACTAGGCCTTGCCATAACTCTGCCGCTAGTTGGCGTGGCGGTTGTACTTATGATTCTAATCTTTGGCTCAGGTTCATTGGTTTACGCTATCTTTACTTATCAGTTTGGGTCTAAAAAAGAGGTGAAAGCTGACGACAGTAAAAAAGAGTCTAAGAAAATCAAAACAGTAAAAAGTAAGAAGGATAAAAGTTAGCATTAGCAAGTTCTTGCTTTTGGTAGTTTGATATACAATAGCTCTATGATAACTAAAGCAATTATTAGCGTAGCTGGCTGGGAAGTAGATAGGTTGCCTATCTCTAAGGCTGTGGGTGCACATATGCTACCCCTTGGGAATCGTCCTGCAATTGATTATGTGGTGCAGGATTGTGTGTTGGCGGGTGTAAGAGAGATCTACTTCGTAGTTAATAAGGGCGATATAGCTTTAGAGCAGTATTACTCAAGGATTCAAAATCTAGAGAACTATCTACAAATAGCCTCTAAGCAGGACTATTTAAAATACACTTATCCACCTCAGAATGTTAGGTTTTACTACATCGAGCAGGATATGAGTCAGAAGTACGGAACGGCCATCCCAGTTAGTTTATGTGCACCTTACATTAAACCTGGTGAGTCGGTAGCGGTCCTGTCGGGTGATGACATTATTTTTAACAGTGATGGTAGTTCAGAGTTGTCTCGACTTATTCTAGCTACGCCAGACGGAGCGAGCTCCGTGTCAGTCGCTAGTGTGCCGGCTAATCGAGCTCATCGCTATGGCCAGGTTGAGTACAATTATGATGGTACTTTCTATCAAATATCGCACGGTCGAGAGATGGCTGGCGATTCATCAGTGGTTGTTAATGTGAGTAAGTATATCTTTAGCTACGATATGGTCCAGATGATCGCTGCATATGCATCGGTAGAAGTTAGCGGTGAGTATAATATTACTGATCCTATTAACCAGTATGCTTTGACTGGTGGAGCTTTTATCACGCTACCTATCCAAGGCCAGTATATCGATGCGAGCGATGTTTACTCATGGCTTTACGGAAATCGCATGATTCTTGAAGCTTAAGCGCTTGACATTTATCGGTTTGAGTTGTGCTATTGTTGACATTTATTAGTTATTATGCTAATATACGGAGTATTGTTAAATAAAAAATAAAACAAACAATTACACCACAACAAT
>CAYZJK010000021.1:0-16277 GCA_964479125.1 uncultured Candidatus Saccharibacteria bacterium | reverse complement strand
TTACTTTTATATGTTGACATATAATACAATTATGGTAAAATATCTACAGGAAGTGTTCCCGTACCTAAAGTAAGGAAAGCCAATGGTTCAATCTATTCAGGTTGTATGCCTTAGCGTGGCTGCAGTAACTGTAGTCACCAGTATCCTTTTAGCCATGAAAGGATACGGAAAAGTTTTACCTACCGCCTCGATTGTGGCTATATCTGTCTCAGCTGCAGTATATCTCCAAGTAATACATTACAGTCTAAGTGTAACTGTATTAATGATACTCTTGGGTGTCAGCCTAGTATGGGCGGCCGCGCTACTTGTAGGCATGTATATGCGAACGAGTCTATTTGCGATAGATGGTCATGAAATATACGTAGCGATTGACACTATCATTGCGATAGTTGCTCTAGGAGTAGCTGTGTTTTTCTTCAGCTATCACATGGAGTTGCTCGCTGGTTAACCACACTCACCTTCCAGTAACCACCCTATGTAAGGGTGGTTTTTTCTAATCTAAATATAGTCATGACATGTAAATATTCTGATGTATAAAAATAAAAACCCCGAATATACACGAGGTTCATGGAGCTTGTATTTGTGTAGTGTGTAATATCTATCTTAGGGTAGCCATTTAGGTTAATACTACGCTAGTGCTAGAAAGTAGATAGTAAGACCAATTAGTGCAGCAGACATCAGAACTAGTAGCGATGAGGTTAATGCCATGACTTTAATGGATATATTGCTGTGATGCCGACTTTTAATCATCATTAGGTTTATTGTGATATGTAACATTACAAAGAACACGTTATTAAATACAGCCAGTGAAATGTAAACGAACATATCAGTATCCTCTTGCAGTAGGTGCTAGATATCCTAAACTCCAGTAAAGGTATTATATTGGCTTGTAGATAAATTACAAATTTAAACACAAAACAAAAAGACACCCCGTAAGGAGTGTCTTTTTGTAGATTGTAGTAGTTCTACTTATCTTCTGCTTCAGCCTTGGCTGCTGACTTCTGAAGAGGTGTAGGTGTCTTTTCGAAAGAACCCTTAGCCTTTTCAATAGCAGCTACAACGCTCTTAGATGCACCCTGTACCTTAAGGTCAACCTTAGCCGTTAGTTCGCCGCGGCCGATAACCTTAATTGAATGGAAAGGTGTTGCAACTAGACCTTCTTCGTATAGCTTAAAGTTGTCTACTGTCTGGCCATCGAATTCATTCAATAGATCCATGTATACAACCTGAGCTGGTACGCGAAGGCTCTTGAATCCGCGGTTCTTAGGAACAGCCTGCGCTAGTGGGCGCTGACCACCTTGGAACATTGATCGTAGCTTCTTACCGGTACGAGACTTCTGTCCCTTGGTACCACGACCAGCAGTCTTACCGCGTCCTGCTGAAATACCACGTCCTGCTCGGATGCGATCTTTGTTAGCAGTAGCCTGTAGTTCGTTATACTTCATTACTTAGACTCCTTCTTCGCTGCGTTCTTAACGCTAGTCCACTCTTCACGAGGTACTAAAGTTCGAAGTGCTTCGATAGTAGCGTAGGCAATGTTTACCTTGTTAGATGAACCTAGGCTCTTAGAAAGCATGTTCCTAATTCCGGTAACACCAATGATCTGGCGCACTACACCGCCGGCAATAATACCGGTACCTGGAGCAGCTGGCTTAATCATAACCTGCGCACCTGAAACCTTAACTTCAGCATCGTGTGGAATGGTTTCGTTAGCGATTGGGATAGTGATCATGTTCTTCTTAGCAACATCAGTTGCCTTTGAAATAGCTGTCTGGACGTCCTGTCCTTTAGCTACACCAACACCAACCTTAGCTTTGCGGTCACCCACAACTACTAGAGCTTTAAAGCGGAAACGTCGTCCACCCTTTACAACTCGAGCAACTCGGTCAATGTTGATAACTAGTTCTTCGAACTGCTTCTCAGCCTGTGGCTCGCGTCGGTCGTTACGGCGATTGCCGCCCCGTGGTGCGCGTCCGCCTCGTGTAGGCTTCTTAGCGTCCTGTACTCGTTGTTCTGCCATACTAAAACTCTAATCCTTCCTCGCGTGCAGCATCAGCTAGAGCCGCTAGACGTCCAGCGTACTTACGGCCATTGCGGTCAAATACAACACTAGTTATTTTTGCCTTCTTTGCTTTCTTCGCGATTTCTTTACCGACAACAGCTGCCTTTTCTGTTAGGCTGCCCTTAGCATCTGTACCAACTGTAGTAGCTGCAGCTAGTGTATGCATTTTAACGTCATCGATAATCTGTGCACTTACGTTAGAGTTGCTGATAGTAACAGTCAGACGAGGACGTTCAGCCGTACCAACAACCTTGGCACGTACACGATTCTTGCGAAGTGACTTGTTTAGGGTCTTCTTAGCTAAATCTGCCATGATTACTTACCTGTCTTTCCTGCCTTACGAAGGATAACTTCGTCAGCATACTTAATTCCCTTACCCTTGTATGGTTCAGGCTTCCTTAGTGCACGGACTTCTGCCGCAACCTGACCAACCTGCTGCTTATCAATACCGCTAACAGTGATTTCCATCTTGTTAACAGCTAGTTGAATGCCTTCAGGTGCAGTGTACTTAACAGGGTGAGAGTAGCCTAGGCTTAGCTCAATATCCTGTCCGCCACCGCTTACGCGGAAACCAACACCGTTTACTTGAAGCTTCTTTTCGAAGCCCTTAGTAACGCCGTCGACTGCGTTTTGAATTAGTGAACGCATTAGACCGTGTTGGGCCTTAGCAATACGTTCGTCGTCTTTACGAGTAACAACGATTTTGTTGTCTTCTTCCTTAACTGTGACGTCGCTCAGAAGAGTTACTGTTAGTTGCCCCTTAGGACCCTTAACGTCAACTTTTTCTGAATCGACCGTAATTGTCACACCGGAAGGAATTTCTACTGGTAGTTTTCCGATTCGACTCATTAATTTAACCTTTCGTTATTAGACTTAAGAATACTAACTAGTAAACCTTAAGTAGTAGCTCGCCACCTAGTTTTTGCTTGATAGCTTCTTGGCCAGTTATAACACCCTTTGAGGTTGAAATCAATACGATACCTCGTCCTGACTTTACCTTAGGGATCTCTGCTGACTTAACGTATACGCGGCGACCTGGCTTAGATAGACGAGTGATCTCATGAATTGTAGAGTTTGAGCCTTCTTCATTGATAGTGATCACTAGTGTCGCACGTGGCTTACCATCTTCGAGTTTAACGTCGTATAGGTAGCCGTTCTTCTTTAGTTGTTCAGCAATAACTTGCTTCATTTTGCTCGCAGGTACGCGAACTTCTGTTTTACCAACCATTTTCGCATTCCTGATGCGAGTTAGTAGGTCGGCGATTGGGTCTGTAGATTGCATAGACATAATTTAATCTCCTTTCCTACCAACTACTCTTAGTTACACCAGGGATTTCTCCAGCCGATGCCTTCTCACGGAAGTTAATACGGTTTAGGCCGAATCGGCGCATGTATGAACGTGGTCGACCAGATAGTACATCTCGGTTCTTCCATCGTGTTGGGCTAGAGTTGCGTGGTAGCTTCTGTAGGCCTTCTGAATCACCTAGCTCTTTGAGTTCGGCACGCTTTGCAGCGTACTTCTTAATCATCTTCTTGCGCTTTTCGTCGCGAGCGATCATTGATTTCTTAGCCATTAGCGTTTGCCTCCTTCTTTTTCAAATGGTACGCCGAACTTTTCAAGTAGAGCACGTGAATGTGTCTTATCTTCGTTCTTGATTACGAAAGTAATCTGTAGACCATGAAGTACTTGAGTTTCTTCGAATGTAAGTTCAGGGAAGATTGACTGTTCAGTGATACCTAGGTTGTAGTTACCACCCTTGTCGAAAGCCTTACCGCTTACACCGTGGAAGTCTCGGACTCGTGGCAGTGCCACATTGATGAATCGGTCGACAAACTCGTACATTTGATTGTTACGTAGGGTTACGCTAAGTCCGATTCGGTTCATTCCTGCTCGGATCTTGAAGCCTGCAATAGACTTCTTAGCCATGCGATCTACTGGGTGCTGACCTGTAATCTTAGTTACAGTGTTCTTCACCATTTCGTAGTGTCGCTTATCTGCTTGCTTCTTGCCTAGTCCAACGCTGATCACTACCTTTTCTAATTTTGGTACTTGATGAACGTTACCTAGATTAAGTTCGGCTTGTAGTTCTTTACGAATAGTATCGTTATATAAAGCTTTCAAGCGAGGAGTGTAGGCAGTTTGTGTAGCTTTTGCCATTATTTGATCTCCTTATTGCTTTGCTGACGAGCAACACGTACTGTCTTGCCGTCATTCTTTACGTAGCCAATTCGGCTAGTAGTTTCTTTTTTCTCATCAACTACTAAGGCTACTTTGTGTAGTGGGATTGGAACGTGAATATCCTTAATTCCACCTTGTGGGTTGAACTGGCTAGGTCGGATCTTGCGAGTCGACTTACCCATGTTCTCAACCAGTACGGCATTCTTCTTAGGAAGAACTTTTTCTACCTTACCAATTCGGCCCTTGTCTGCGCCTGAGATAATCTTTACTAGATCGCCTTGTTTAATTCGTGCCATCTTAAAGTACCTCCGGAGCTAGGCTGATAATCTTAGCGTAGCCAAGATCTCGTAGTTCACGTGGTACTGGACCGAACACACGAGTCGCCCTAGGGTTCTTATCTTCGTTGATGATTACAGCTGCGTTATCGTCAAAAGCGATAGTTGAGCCGTCCTTACGGCGGATTGGGTTTCGAGTACGAACCACTACTGCCTTAACAACGCTCTTCTTTTTAACAGCACCTGTTGGGTTTGCTTCTTTAACTGTAGCTACGATAACGTCGCCTACGCGAGCGTACCGCCTACCGGTACCACCTAGTACACGGATGCAAAGGATCTCCTTAGCACCGCTGTTGTCGGTTACCTTAAGTCGAGATTCTTGCTGGATCATTACGCTTCTACCTCTACTACATCGTCCTTAAGCTCGATAGAACCGCGAGATCGCTCTTCGATAATATCTAGCTTGAATGACTTAGTTTTAGAAATAGGTCGAGTTTCAATGATTCGAACCTTATCACCCATCTTTGCTTCGTTCTGCTCATCGTGGGCAGTGTACTTACGGTTAACAGTATACTGCTTGCCGTAGATAGGATGTGTTTCACGACTAGTAACAGTGACGGTGATAGTCTTATCGCGACTATCTGAGGTAACGATACCTGTCAGTGTCTTGGCCATATTACTTTTCTCCTTCTTCTGCTAGTTCTAGAGCACGCTTAGCGGTCAATAAACGAGCAATTTCTTTACGGGTCTTTGTGATAACACGTGGGTTTTGAAGCTCACCTGCTACTAGACCTCGTTTTGCGCGAGCTAGATCAGCACGTAGTGTGTCAATCTCAGTCTGAAGTTCAGCAGCAGTTTTTACTGTCTTAGCTTCTTTAGGACTTGTCTTTGCCATAATTACGCATCCTCTCGCTTGATAAACTTTGTCTTTACTGGAAGCTTGTGTGACGCAAGTCGCATAGCTTCTCGGGCTACTTCTTCTGATACACCCTTCATTTCGAAGAGTACTGTACCAGCCTTGACCTTGGCTACGAAGAATTCTGGGTTACCTTTACCCATACCCATCTTAAGACCTAGGGCCTTACGAGTAACTGGGATGTGAGGAAAGATACGAATCCAGATCTTACCACCACGCTTGATGTAGCGGGTCATCGCCTGTCGAGCTGACTCGATCTGACGACTGGTGATGTCTGAGTTTCCTTGAGATTGTAGAGCGAAGTCACCAAAGGCAATGTAGTGACCGCGTGTCGCTACACCCTTGTTCTTACCCTTACGAACCTTACGGAACTTAGTTTTCTTAGGTAGAAGCATTATTTATCACTCCTTTCGCCTTTGTGAATCCAAACCTTCACGCCGATGATACCAGCAGGTGTCTGAGCGCGAGCTTTAGCAAAGTCGATATCTGCACGTAGGGTGTGTAGAGGAACTGATCCTTCGATCACCTTTTCGCGTCGTGCCATCTCAGCATTGTTTAGACGACCAGCTACTTCGATACGAATACCTTTAGCGCCAGCAGTCATTGTGTTCTGAGCAGCCATCTTAGTTGCACGTCGGAAGTTGATTCGGCGCTCTAGCTGGCGAGCAATGTTCTCAGCTACTAGCTTAGCTACCATTTCAGGACGACGAACTTCTTCGATGTTGATACGAACTGGTAGGCTTGCGATCTTTTCGATCTGACCCTTTAGCTCTTGTACACCAGCACCACCACGACCGATTACTACACCAGCCTTAGCTGTGTGAATAGTAATGGTAACTAGGTTAGCGCTACGTTCGATTTCAATGTTTGCAATTGTTGGTCGAGATGCGTATTTCTTTTCGATTAGATCACGAATCTTGATATCTTCAGCAAGCCATGTGCCGAAATCTTTTTTGCTAGCAAACCAGCGTGAATTCCAGTTCTTATGGACTTGCAGTCGGAAGCTAATCGGGTTTACTTTCTGTCCCATTTATTTGCTCTCCTTTACTGTTTCCTTAGTTTCAGCTGCTGGCTTCTTTGCTGCAGGCTTCTTCTTAGGCTTTTCAACACCAGTTACCTCCACAAGGATGTGGCTAGACTTCTTCTCAAACGGTAGAGCACGACCACGTGATGCAGGCTTGAAGCGACGCATTCGTGGACCAGCTGTTACGCTTAGAGTCTTAATAACTAGTGAGTTAGCATCTAGATTGTGATTATTAACAGCGTTAGCAGCGGCTGAGTTAATAGCCTTTTTAACTGCTAGAGCTGAGCGTCGTGGAGTGTGATCAAGAATGATCTGTGCGTCTGCAACTGCACGTCCACGAACTAGGCTAGCTACGATCGACACCTTACGTGGAGCCTGATCGATACCCTTAATGTATGCTCGTACGACTACAGGATTAGACATTACTTCTTATCCTTTCCGCCGTGCTTACGGAACTTACGTGTAGGGCTAAATTCACCTAGCTTGTGACCCACCATGTTCTCAGATACTAGAACTGGAACATGAACTCGGCCGTTATGGACACCGATTGTACGACCAACCATTTCTGGAGTAATAGTACTTGCACGTGCCCAGGTCTTGATAACGGTACGATCATCTGGACCAAGCGCTGCTACTTTCTTAGCAAGCTTGTAGTCGATGAAAGGACCTTTCTTGAGTGATCGACTCATAGATTACCTCTTCCTCTTCGCATCATGTCGAGAGCGAACTATTAGATTGTTACTACTCTTACGGCGTCGAGTACGATAACCAAGAGTCAACTGACCCCATGGAGTTACTGGTGGTCGTCCACTTGCGTGAGCACCGCCGTCACCACCACCGTGTGGGTGATCTACAGCGTTCATGACAACACCACGTACTGAAGGGCGAATACCCTTACGACGCTTACGTCCAGCTGAACCGATTTTAACGTTTTGGTGCTGAACGTTACCTACTACACCAATGGTAGCTTCACATTCAACACGGAAACGTCGAACTTCACCTGATGGCATTCGAACTTGAGCGTAGTCGCCTTCTTTAGCCATTAGCTGAGCCTTGTTACCGGCAGAACGAACTGCTTGTCCGCCCTTACCAGCTACTAGTTCGATGTTGTAGATGCTTGAACCTACAGGGATTCGAGATAGTGGCATTCGGTTTGAAGCCTCGATTGAAGCATCCTTACCAGATGAAATCTTCTTACCCTTGAACATGGCAGTGTCAGCTAGAATGTAGTGATATAGACCGTGCTGATCTTTAACTCGAGCGATACGTGCTGAACGGTTTGGATCGTATTCGATCTCTTCAACAGTTAGCTCTAGTCCGTCAGCTAGACGGTGGTTTAGTAGACGATAGTGTCTCTTAACACCACCACCACGATGTCGTACTGTAATACGACCCTGGTTGTTTCGTCCGGCATTTTGCTTTTTTGTCTTGATTAAGCTTTTAAGTGGCTTGCGAGTCGTGATTTCTGACAGATCTTGAGATGTCATACCGCGACGCGCAGGTGTGGTTGGATTGTATTGCTTTACTGGCATTACTTCTTCTCCTCTTCTACCTGGGTCGGCTGATCAAACACCTGAATGCTACTGCCTTCAGCTAGTGTTACGTAAGCCTTCTTGGTATCTTTTCGCTTAGTTGTACCAGGGTAGCGATTCTTACCTCGTGAGTAACGAATTGCCTTACCAGCCTGGACTAGAGTCTTAATACCAACAACTTCAACACCGTACTGTTCAGTAATAGCGTCAGTGATTTGCTGCTTATTAGCATTTAGTGGCACATCGAAAATGTAAGTATTCTTTGTGTTCACTAGTGTGAATGCTTTTTCGGTAGCTCGAGGTGTAACAATAATACTATTCATTGTCTTACGCCCTCTCTCTTGTTAGCCAGTCAGTAATAACTGATACAGACTTAGTATTAAGTACAATGTGGTCAGCGTTAAGGATATCAAATACGCTTAGATACATAGCGCTAACTAGGTGTACGTTTGGAATGTTATTTGTAGCTCGGATTAATTCTGGAGTCTTTTCGTCGACTACTAGAAGAACTCGTCGCTCTAGTTTGTTCTCATTAAGGAACTTAGCAACTTCGCTGGTCTTGCCAGTTGTAGTTACATCCTTAACAATAATCTTGCTTGCTTCGTTAGCTAGGGTAAGAGCCTGTCGAAGTGCGGTTCGCTTAGCGTTTGTAGGTAGCTTCTTAGTATAGTTTTCGTTACCACGTGGGCCGAATACTACACCACCACCACGCCAAATTGGGTTTCGAGATGAACCAAATCGTGCTCGACCAGTTCCTTTTTGCCTCCATGGCTTTTTACCACCACCACGAACTTCACCACGCTGCAATGTTGAAGCGCTTGAAAGTCGGCTGTTGGCTAGGTAGCTATCGTAAGCTAGCTTTAGAAGTTCATGATTCTTAACTTCTACTGCAAATACTTCTTTAGGAAGCTTGGTAGTTGATGCTGCCATTATGCCTTCCCTCCGATCATTACTAGACCCTTTTTAGGACCTGGAACAGCTCCCTTAAGGCCAATTAGGTTACTTTCGGTGTCGATGTAAGCAACAGTTAGATTCTTAACTGTTACGCGATCGTGACCCATGCGTCCGGCCATCTTCTTACCCTTGAAGACTTTTTGCGGATACATAGAACCGATTGAACCTACACGGCGAACGTTTCCGTTACCACCGTGGCTGCTATTAGATGTACTAAAGTTATGGCGCTTTACAGTTCCTGCAAAACCCTTTCCTTTAGATGTACCAGTTGCATGAACAGTCTCACCTAGTTCAAATGCTGATACGTCGATTGTGTCGCCTACGGCAATACCTTCAGGTAATTGCTCAACACGTACTTCACGAATATGCTTCGGAAATACTTTGGCGGACTTAACATGTCCTGCCACGGCCTTGCTCAGGTTCTTCCCCACACCATATGCCACTTGCACTGCGTTGTAGCCGTCAGATTCGACAGACTTTACCTGAGTCACAGTGACAGGGCCAGCTTGAATTAGCGTAATTGGAGTTACGCGTCCATCCTCGCTGATGATCTGGGTCATACCAATTTTGGTACCGAGAAGTGCTTTCATAGCCCTCTTTACTCCACTTAAAACCCTTGGTGTCTACCGGTTTCCACCTCTTAAGGCAGACCTGATAATTCACCAAGGTTGCTTAATATTATCTGTACATTAAAAGTAACCTTCGTATCATATCATAAAAATACGTCTCTAGTCAATACGTAACAGATAAGAATGTTGAGGTTTTAGCCGGCTGTTTGAAGTTTAGTTTTAGGCTTTATTCGCGGCTTAGTGTGCGAGCGATTGCTTCTCTTGCTTCATATACACTATTTTCGTCTGGATACATGACGTATAGTGGCAGTCCGCCCATACTGTAGGTAAAGTCTTGTCCGCCATGTCCTTCGACTCCGATTGACTCAACTGACCAAGATTTCATGTCGCTCAGTTGAGTGTTGATTAGATTCTTAATGGCCTTGGCTTCAACGTTAGACTGGAGCGATCCTTGAAGTGATAACAGTACGTCTTGGTAAGACAAGAGAGTTTGCGGGTTGGATAACTTAGCAATAATACCCTCTATTACGCGTTGTTGGTTGCGTCCACGCTGAAGATCACCTTCTTCAAAGCTGTATCGTTCTCGTGAGAACTCTAGAGCCTGGCGACCATTAACGTGGTTATCGCCTACCTTAAAGCTCTTAAATGGATAATCAGACTTAACTGTGATACCACCAATAGCATCAACTACATTAACTAGGGTCGTAAAGTTAACTTTTAAGTGTCGGTCGATCTCAATGCCATATAGGTTCTCAAGCGTTGCCTGAGAGGTTTCGACGCCATATATACCGGCATGAGTCAGCTTATCCCTGGCTCCATTGGCTCCAGCTAGCTCAACGAAGTAGTCGCGTGGAGTGTTTACCAGTAGGATACTACTAGTCACTGGGTTAATGACGGCAATCATATTAACGTCGCTACGTGATGATGTATTAATATTGCCATAGGTATCGACACCACTAATATAGAGAATGAATGGACTCTTACCATCAATTTCAGAAACAGAGCTCTCGTCTTCAACTCGAATCTTGAAGGTATGAACCGTATGGGTGTTATCTTCAAAGCCTTCAATATTATTATTAATTAAATCTAAGTGAGATAGGTTAACCGTAATGACACCGAGCTCTCCCCCTAGAAGGGAGGTGCCAAGGTGAGTAAGATTTTCTCTTTCTACTACTTCAGCATCAGACTTACGATCCAGTTCCGTCTTTAGTTCATCAAGATAAGTATCCATGGCATTAACACCTACCTGGAAACTATTAGTGTCATAGTAGTCAATCTGACTATCTTTAAGGGTTACTACCCCATAAGTCTCATACCTTACACTTGGGCTATGAGAGACTGAATTAATAAAGTTATCAGCTGCACTAACAACGCTATATCCTACATAGCTACAGGCCAGGATGAGTGAAGCAATTAAGATTGCAATAATAGAATGAACCGAACCAAGTCCGCGGCGACATAGATAGAAAGCTGAGACTAGACTAATCACTCCAACGCCTACTGCTGCCGGCAGGACATACTTGTCGGGCAGAAGACCAGACCGCCAGGTGGCGTAAAGTGTATAAGCAACTGACACTAACATTATTAGTGCAATCGCTCGTCTAATCCAGACTACTATATGTCCAGACTCAACCTGATTCATAACCTGATTCATAACTTGATTCTTAATCTTCATCTACTCAATCTTCTTGCGGTATTTAGAGCCTGGCTTCTTAACTGGACGAGGCTTTTTCTCGTCAGCCGCCAGACTACTAAAGAGTACGTCGTCAAATAGGAAGCTTTCAGATAAATCATCGTCATCGCCAAGGATGATCTCATTATCACTCTTCCTAGTCTTCCGCTCACGTCTTTTAGGTTCAGCTACTTTAGCTTCCGCCTGTTTAGTAGCTCCGCCAGAGCGATAGTCGAAAGCAAAGAATAGGATAAGTAGACTAAGGATAAGCCCGGCAGTACCGGCTAGAGCTAACTGCATAGTAGTATCAACGTTATAGGCGTCACGAGGCAGGCTCGCGTCATCCACTATCTCTAAGTTATTAACTCCGTAGATAGAAGCCATCTGATCCTGAAATGCTTCAATGGCAGCCACCATGATTTCCCGACTAGTCTGAGGGTTTCCGGTAGCGATTGCCACTTTAATAACTTCAGTACCACTAGAGACGGTTGATGTCGTATTGTCCATTAGAGATTCGTACGAACCTACATACCCCTGAGCTTCCATAGCAGTCTCTAAAACACTTCGGCTCTTGAATAGCTCAGAGTAGTTATTAACTAATGATGCCGTGCTTATGTTTTCATCAGTTTTATTGACCAGTAGAAGTGTAGCGTTGCTTCTATATAAAGGCCGTTGGATGAATGTATTGTATGCATAGCCAGCCAAGACGCCAAAGATGGTTAGTCCTACTATGACCAGCCAGTTACGTGCTAGGTATTTAAAAAAGTCCACTATATTTATTTCTTCCATGAATATCTATTACTGTACCATATTTTTGTTTTGCTTGAGGTATTAGCACCTCTATATAACGATGCCGGCGTCAACGAAAAAGCCAACGATAGTTACCACAACTAGAAGCGCATACATAATCTTGCGATTAAACTGAGCCTTCTCTAGTGTAGCGATAAGAATTAATGCTACCATTGCTCCAACTGGTACTGCACCAACCGGAATAGCATTAAATAAGATGATTGGATTTGCTAGTCGAAGCCAGAGGAGGCCAGCCATAGCAGTAGCCATTAATTTCAGAAGGTAGACGCCATCTGTCTCCCAGACATTCTCATATCCTCTACGGCTTACAACTGTACGATTTCGAGCATATGTTCGCTGTCTGTTTGATTTCTTTTTTGAACTCATACTGCAATTGTATCATAAGCATTTTCTATTGCATTTGGTGTTCTTATAAGTGATAATGTTACATAATCAGAAGAATAAGCATAAGGGGAAATATGGCAACTAAAAAAACTAGTACATCTGCAAAAAAGACTACTGCAAAGAAAGCACCGACGGCTCGAAAGAGCACGGCAAAGACTTCAACCACTAAGAAGACTGCAGTGAAGAAGACTAGTACCCCTCGATCATTCCGACTAGAAGAAGATCGTGCAGACTTCATGAAGCCAACCTTCACTATGGAGACTATCTACTGGATCGTTCTATCTATGGCTGTAGTTGCACTTGGTTTCTGGATTGCAACACTACAAATACGCATCAATAATATTTATGACCAGATTGAAGTAAACCAAGCTCAGTCAGAAAATATTGAAGTGCTACTTAAGACTCAAGAGCGACTTAAGGCACAAGCTGCTCAGCCAGCATCTGAATAAGATCACTAGACATAACAAAAACCCGACTCTAGCTGAGCCGGGTTTTTATTGTTCCTAGTTTGACTACATTCGGATTTCTGCGTCAACACCAGCTGGAAGACTGAGGTTTTGCAGACTGTCGATAGTCTTAGGAGAAGCAGCCATGATATCGATAAGTCGCTTATGTACGCGCATTTCGAAAGTTTCACCACCCTTCTTGTATACGTGAGGGCTTTTAACTACTGTAAAAGTACTTCGTCGTGTCGGTAGAGGGATTGGACCTGCTACTGTTGCACCAGTACGGATTGCAGTTTCGATAATTTGCTTTGCTGACTGGTCGATAATCTTGTGATCGTATGCCTTAAGGCGAATACGAATACGTAGACCTTCTGGTTTTTGAGCCATTGTAAATGTTCTCCATGTTATAACTAACGCGTATAACCTACGACAGTGTAACCTTCTATAGATTCAAGCTCCATACAAGTTCTCACCGTAATGTTATTCATCCAATATATTAACATATTTACAGAAGATATCAAACATAAGAGGAGGTAGAAAAGTAAAAGCCCCACAGGGATTTCCTGTGGGGTGTATTGCTACCATTGATACATTGCAGACTTGCCAGGGATCCACGAATAGTGGTCTAGCAACTTGCTTCGCGCATCCCAGGGTTTTGTACTGAAAGGCTCCGAGTTCATGGCGTTATACATTTCAGGGTTGGTTACATGCGGTACCTCATTTGTGTAAGCATTGAAGTACGAACCTCCTGAAAGTGCTGAAACGATCCCTAGCATCTGAATGCTAGAGCTATACTCCTCCAACAGCCTTGAAGCTTCTGTCTCGAAGTGGGGTAGCGGATGCCATGTTAGCATATCTTCCGGCATGGGCTTAGAGTAGTCCCACTTTAGCTGAGCCTCCTCTCTTCTGGCACGCTCAGCCTCCTGCTCCTCTTTCCAAACTTCGTTGGCATACATCATTACAAAGGGAAGATTAAACCACTCTTCACGTATAGACTCTCCTCCATTGCTTGGAACATAGTCCATACTGCCATCTAATTTAGGCAGACAGTCAGGATTGATCGTACCAATCACAGTCTCATAGCTATAGTGGTCGATTCCGCTATGAAACACGTGTATGCCGTCAGACTCAAGGCCTGAAAGTATATTGAGCTCGCTTTTATACCTGGCAATAAAATCCTCGATGTCTTGCTGTGAAGGACACACATGACGAGTTATAGTAATATACTCCTCTTGACGCTCATGTGGACGATCACCATCACGATAAGTTGCCTTTCTCTCGGGAGCAGAACTGATTATCGACTCGCGCGAATTAGAAGAGCTGGAAGTTACAGGCACGCCACTCACGTTACCTGCGCCGTTATCACAGGCGACCAACAATACTGCCGCTACAAACATAGCTGCGACTGATCTGATAGGCTTAATACAATGTGCAAACATGACTGTTCCTTTCGGGTAGATGTCATGACCATGTATACCATACAACTATTATATAAATAAGTCAATAGCCCTATACTCAATTTAAAACTAGTATTTGGTTGATACTATCAACCTAGCTGTTATACTGAAGTTGGTTTCGTCTCGTACCTGTACCTTCTGATAAGGAGTATGTAATGGATCTTTACACTATTGGGGCAACCCTCTACTTTGGCTTAGTTGGTGTCGTTGGCGTTGGATTTTTGGTTTTGACCGGCGCACTAGAGAGCCTAGTTGATAAGCTTTTCGTGCGTCCATTCGAAAAAGTCTCATCCCTCCTACATGACAAGAAATAAAGTTAACCCCCCAGAGACGAAACTACCGTCTACCGATTATAGATATTAATCTAAGTCGATAGACGGTCTTTTCTTTATATGAACTTATAAACTAGAGAGTCTTTTGATAGGCTTCAGATACAATCCGAGCTGATTCCTGGAGTTTATCGTACTCTTCTTCACTTAGAGGATAATCATCTAGCGGCCTAACGCCTTCTGAGCTGATAAAGTGAGGCACGCTGACCATGACATCGTTTAGGTCGTATTCGCCCTCTAGGAGCGAGCTAAGAGGCATAATCGATGGAGTTGGCCGAGTAAGAGCTGCCACTACCTCACTTGTCACCTGTCCAATCCCATAGAAGGTGGCTCGTTTTGTATTGATAATGTGATAAGCCTTTTGGCTAATATCGCTATCTAGGTGATCCGCCCAGCTTGCGTGATAGCCTGACATATCAGCTAAAGGCACATTACCTACCCTTGCGCTGGATAGTGCAGAGAATGATGAGTCGCCGTGCTCACCTAGTGTATAGGCACTTACTTGGCTTGGTGCAACATTAATATGAGATGCAATTTCTACTTGCAAGCGAGCTGAATCTAGAGCTGTACCTGTACCGAACACTCGGTTTTTAGGCAGGCCTGATGCTCTTAAGGCTACGTGAGCTAGTACATCAACCGGATTAGTTACTACTACGATGAAGACTTCTTTACCATTCTTCATAATTTCAGCGACAATATCTTCAATAATTTTCTTATTAATATCTAGTAGCTCTAGTCGGCTTTGGCCTGGCTTTTGTGGAGCGCCACCGGTAATAACGATAATGTCGTTAGTCTCGATCTCGCTATAGTCGCCTGTCCGAACAGTTACACCGTCTGTGTAGGTAGTGGCATCAGAAATATCCATTGCTTGACCTCGGGCAATATCTTGAGAGATATCAATTAGAACTACTTCTGATACGATCTGCTTAATAGTAAGGGCGTAGGCTGTGGTTGCACCAACCATTCCACCTGCGCCAACAATAAAGACTTTTTGGTTATTCATACTTTCCTTTTTTGTGTTAATGTTTAACTCTCTTCTTAGTATATATAATTTATGGCCGACATACAAAAAGACACTCCCGAAAGAGTGTCTTTATTGTAAGTTAGCTAATACTACTTAGTGATTGATGTAACAACACCAGCACCAACAGTACGGCCACCTTCACGAATAGCGAAGTTTAGACCCTGCTCCATAGCGATTGGGGCAAGTAGCTTAACCTTAAAGGTAACTGTGTCACCAGGCATAACCATTTCTTTGTCAGCTGGAAGTTCAACTTCACCAGTAACGTCAGTAGTTCGGAAGTAGAACTGTGGCTTGTAACCCTTTGAGAATGGAGTGTGGCGTCCGCCTTCTTCCTTCTTAAGTACGTAAACCTCAGCTTCGAACTCTGTGTGTGGCTCGATTGAACCTGGCTTAGCAAGAACCTGACCACGTTCGATGTCGTCACGCTCGATACCTCGTAGAAGTAGACCAGCGTTGTCACCAGCCTGTCCTCGGTCTAGGCTCTTCTTGAAAGCTTCGATACCGGTAACAGTAGTCTTCTGTACCTTCTTAAGACCAACAATTTCAACTTCGTCGTTTAGGTTAATAACACCCTGTTCGATACGACCAGTTGCTACAGTACCACGACCCTTAATTGAGAATACGTCCTCAACAGGCATTAGGAA
>CAYZJK010000020.1:0-16545 GCA_964479125.1 uncultured Candidatus Saccharibacteria bacterium | reverse complement strand
AAGCACGCTTCGACCATCCTTGCGGCGGCTAAAATAGAGCCGACCACTCGGGTGAAAGATCTCACCGAGGCTGAGGAACAGAAATTACGTGAAATCATCGACAATGACTTCACTGTAGAAGGTGATCTACAGCGCTTGGTAACAAATAACATTAAGCGACTAAAAGATGTCAACACTTATCGTGGTCTACGACATAAGGCTGGTCTACCAGTACGTGGACAGCGAACCCGTACGAATGCACGAACTCGTAAGGGTCGCGCAACCGCAGTTGGCGGCGCTCAACCTAAAGCAGCAAGCAAGACCTAGGAAAGGAACTTATAGACAATGGCAGAAGCAAAATCAGCTGCTCGCAAGAAGACACGTCGATCAGTTCCAGCTGGTCAGATGCATGTTCAAGCGACATTTAATAACACAATTATTACCTTTACCGATAAGAAGGGTAATGTACTTACTGGCTCAAGCGCAGGCGCTTGTGGTTTCCGTGGTAGCAAAAAAGGCACAGCCTATGCTGCTCAGGTAGCCGCTGAAAAAGCTGGTGAAGCTGCAGTAGCTCTACACGGGCTTAATGCAGTCGACGTATTCATCAAGGGTGTTGGTCTAGGCCGAGACGCAGCAGTGCGTGCTCTAACTGGTCTTAACATCTCTGTTGAAAGTATTAAAGACGTAACTGGCGTTCCACACGGCGGTGTTCGTCCTAAGAAGGCAAGGAGGGCTTAAAAGATGGCACGTGATACATCACCAATCGTTAAACAAAGCCGTCGAGAAGGTTATGCTCTTCACCCTAAGGCTCACAAAGTATTAGCACGCAAGACTGGCATTCCGGGTCAGCACGCTCATTCTCGCCAGGGTAAGCCAAGCCTATACCTAACTCAACTACGAGAAAAGCAAAAGGTTCGCCGTACTTACGGTCTTCTAGAAAAGCAGTTCGCTCGCCTTATGAAGGAAGCAACTCGACGAGAAGGTCTAGCGGGCGAAAACCTACTTCAACTTCTAGAGCGACGTCTAGACAACGTTATCTACCGAGCAGGTCTAGCGACTAGCCGACGTGCTGCAAGGCAGCTCGTTGGACACGGTCACTTCATGCTAAACGGCCGACGCGTTGATATTCCATCAATCCGTGTCTCAGCAGGTGACGAAATTACTGTACGACCTAAGAGCCTGAAGTCAGCATACTTCACTAACATCGATGAAACAGTCAAAAATACTGATCAGCAACCACTTAGCTGGATGAAGGCAGATACTAAGAATCTTAAGGTTTCTATCTCTGGCAATCCAAAGCGTGAAGAAGCGGAAGCAGATATTAATGAACAGCTAATTGTTGAATACTATTCACGATAGGGTAAGGAGTAAATAGGTATGACAAAAGTAATTCACAATCCTGCGCTCGCGAGCATTGAAGATCACGCTGAAAACAGCGCATCTTTCACAGTAGAACCGCTACACGACGGCTACGGAAACACCCTAGGAAATAGTCTTCGACGAGTTCTACTTTCTAGCATCAATGGTTCAGCTATCGTATCTTTCAAGATCGAAGGTGTAAGCCACGAGTTTACAACTGTTCCAGGTGTGACTGAAGACGTTGTTGATATCAGCATGGCTATCAAGAACATCCGCGTTAAGCAGCACAACGACGAGCCAGTTGAACTACGTCTTGAAAAGACCGGTTCAGGCCCTGTGACTGCTGGCGACATCAAGTCAAACTCTGATGTTGAAATCATCAACCCTGATGCAGTTATCTGTACAATTGATGACCCAAAGACCAAGCTTGTAATCGACTTTGTAGTTGATTCAGGTCGTGGTTACCGTACTATCGAAGACTCAAGCGAAGAACGACTACACAGCGATCACATCGCTCTAGACGCAATCTTTAGCCCAGTTCTACGTGTACGATATAAGGTTCAGCCTACTCGTGTTGGTCAAGATACTAACCTTGAGAAGCTAATCCTTACTGTAGACACCGACGGCTCAATCGCACCACGCGAAGCTTTCGAAGAAGCTGCAGCGATTCTAGTAAACCAGTACACAGCACTAGCTGGTAGTACAACTGTAGAATCAGCCCCAGCTCCTGGTGTTGAAGAAGTTGACGAGTCTAGCGAGTTAAACACTCCAATTGAAGACTTAAACCTAAGCGCACGCACTGCAAACGCTTTAGTTAACAACGAAATTCGTACTGTGCAAGACCTTGTAACCCTAAGTGAACAAGATCTTCGCGAGCTAAAAGGCTTTGGCTCAAAAGCACTAGAAGAAGTAAAAGACAAACTAGCGGAGTTGGAGCTCTAATATATGCATCGACATGGATACAAAGGGCGCAAATTTGGTCGTGAGCGCGACCAGCGCCGCGCACTCCTACGAAGCCTAGCGACAAGTCTAGTGGAACACCACAAGATTGAAACTACTCTTCCAAAGGCTAAGGAGCTAGTGCGTTACATCGAAAAGCTCATCACTAAAGCTAAAAAAGGTGATCTACATAGCCGACGACAAGTTATTTCAAAGCTTGGCACTCGGGATGCAGCTTACAAGTTGGTTGACGTTATTGCACCACAACTAACCCACCGAACAAGCGGACACGTTCGTGTAGAACGTACTCGCATTCGTGTGGGCGACGGTGCTCAACTAGCAACTATCGAGTTCGTTGACGAGATCAAGCCAGAATTCACTAAGGAGGAGGCTAAGTAATGGCAAAGATGAACAATGCTAAAACTTACTCACAAAAACCGAGTGAAGTGAATCGCGAGTGGCTACTATTCGACGCTTCTGAAGCACCACTAGGCCGACTAGCAACTGAGATTGCAACTCGTCTAACTGGTAAGAATAAGCCTACATACACACCTCACATCGACGGCGGTGACTATGTAGTAGTTATCAACGCTAAGAATGCTGTTGTAACCGGTACTAAGGAAACTGATAAGGTTTACTACCGACACACAGGATTCCCAGGCGGAATCAAAGATGCTCGCCTAGAAGAAGTTCGAGAAAAGCACCCTGAGCGCATCATCACTGAAGCGGTTAAGGGAATGCTACCTAAGAACAAACTTCAGGCAGAACGCCTAACTCGATTACGTGTATTTGCTGGCAGCGAGCATGCTCACACAGCACAAACACCTAAGAAAGTAGAGGTTAAGAAGTAATGGCAAACCTAGAATACGCATACGGCCTAGGTCGACGTAAGACTGCAACAGCACGAGCTCGCCTGTACAAAGGTAAAGGCTCAATTACGATCAACGACAAGCCAGCACTAGAATACCTATCAGCTAACAAGTCACTTCTAGCTGAAGTAACTGATCCACTAGCTGTAGTTAACAAGCAAAAAGAGTACGACGTAACCATCCGCGTAAGCGGTGGTGGTCTAGCTGGACAAGTAGACGCTATCAAGCTTGCAATCGCCAAGGCGATCACAGCTGAATCAAGCGACCTGCGACCAGTTCTTAAGAAGGCTTCACTTCTAAAGCGCGACCCTCGAGAGAAGGAAGCGAAGAAGTACGGTCTACGTAAGGCTCGTAAGAAGGAACAGTTCTCAAAGCGATAGCTCACTTCCAAAAACCAGAAAACACCGCAGTATATACGCTGCGGTGTTTTGGTTTGATATACTATAACCATGTCTAAAGTCGTCTCGAAGCGCAAGCGCAAAATCTGGTTCGACATGCCTAGATTTCTACATGTCAGAGTTAATAAGCGTGTGCCAAAATCTAGAGCGACTGTTGTCTTGATTCACGGTATCGGGAATACCGGCGGCGCCTGGGATAAGGTAGTGGAGCGATTGCCAGAAGATTTAAGTGTCGTAACGGTTGATCTGCTAGGCTTTGGTAAGTCTCCTAAGCCTAGCGTGTCCTATAGTAACCGCGTCCAAGCCAGATCAATCATCCTAACCCTACTTAGACTTCGGATGGGCGGCCCAATCATTTTAGTTGGTCACTCAATGGGCTCTTTAATATCGATTGAATTAGCTAAGCGCTATCCATTTCTGATTAGAGCTTTAGTTCTGTGCTCTCCACCGATTTATCGCGACCGCAAGCAACAGATGACAACCCTTTTGGCTGCCGAACGCATCCTGGTGCGTTTTTATAGTGGAGTAAAGAACAAGATGGAGGAGAAGCCGGATCGCTTCTTTAAACTTGCCAAACAGGCTACCAAGGCTAAAATAGCCTCAGAATCACTCCAGTTAGATGAAACAACCGTCGGACCATATTTAGCTGCATTAGAGTTTAGCATTATTAATCAGACATCAATGAAGGATATCCAAAACCTAGATATCCCAATTAGAATTATTTACGGCCGACTTGATCCGGTAGTGGTGACCACCAATCTTAAAGTTATCGCTCAAAACACGTACAATATTACGCTTCATCCAGTCACCGCCCTACATGAAGTCACATCACCATATATCCCTAAAATAGTAGCTGCCATTCACGAGATAGCAGAGGATATTAAGAAGCGCTAGAGTCTGACCAGGGTAGTGGGGTATAATAGTAGTATGACTAGACCGACTATACTTACCGGAGTAAGGGCTAACGAAGAACCAACCATCGCTAACTACCTAGGTGCGATTGTTCCAATGGTTCAGATGCAGAAGGAATATAAGGACACACATAACATTAATATGTTTGTGCCTGACCTGCATAGCTTTACTACTCCAATCGATCACTCAACGCTATTTGATAATACGGTTCACAACCTCAAGTATTTCGTAGCGGCTGGACTCGATATCAACAACGACAACACGCTACTTTACCGCCAGAGCTTTATTCCAGCTCATAGCGAATTAACTTGGATCTTAAACTGTTTCACTACAGTTGGTGAAATGCAGCGCATGACTCAGTTTAAAGATAAGTCTAAAGATCACAGCGAAAGTATAACTATGGGTCTAATGGGTTATCCTGTCCTAATGGCGGCCGATATCCTTCTTTACAATGCAGAATGGGTTCCAGTAGGTGACGACCAATTCCAGCATATTGAAATTACCCGAGATATTGCTGAACGTATGAACAAAAAGTTCGGCAACCTATTTACTGTACCTGCTCCAACTGAAGAGCAAACTAAGTTCATGAAGCGCGACAAAGGTCTACGTATTCGTAGCTTAACTGATCCGACCAAGAAGATGAGTAAGTCTAGTGCTAATGAGAAATCAAAGATTGAACTTAATACTGACCCTGACGTAGCTCACAAGCGAATCATGTCAGCCACAACTGATAGTATTGGTCGAGTTAATTATGACTGGGAGATGCAACCAGGTATTACTAGCCTCTTACAGACTTATGCTCTAATTACCGGCGAGAGACAGGATGACGTCAACACTAGGTTTGAAGGCATGGAAAGCTACGGTGACTTTAAGCGAGCAGTGGCAGACGCTGTTGCTCAGTTCTTAACCGACCTACAAGCTAGATACCGAGCAATTGATGACGAAACATTATTTGCTAAGTTCGCGGTCTCAGAAGCAAGGGCTCGCATCACTGCAGAAGAAACTCTTCTAAGAGTTCAAAAAGCCGTTGGACTAAGAAGGTAGTTGATGAAAGTTCGAGTTGCGGATATTATTCATATCCTTCATACCTATAAGGAATTTACTGACCTGAGCGCACGCGACATTACGCAGGTAGTCGTTACACGTCCTCATGACAAGAACTTCCTAGTTCGATTTAAGGCTCAGAAGCAGCCATATGCTCTTTTGATTGATAACAATGCCGAAGATGACTATGACTACATCATGGAGCAAGTCCATGAAAGTGGAGTCATCCACGACTATGAACTACTAAACAATCCTCACGAAGGTGAAGAAGATGGCTACGGCATACCTCATCGTGGCAAAGACTGGTATTTATTTATTGACCATAGCGCCGGCAGACGCCTTGATTTGGTTTTAGTCGACATGGCAAAAGACGACCTATCTCGCAGCAGCTACCAAAAGCTTATTAAACAGGGACTAGTGAAAGTAAACGGGGAAGTAGTAACTAGCCCGAAGTTTCCAGTCCTAAAGACTGATGAAGTAACAGTCGAAGAGACTGATCAGATTTCAACCCATACTAAACCGGAAGGGGTTGAGGTTATTTATGAAGATGACAACATCTTAGTCATCAATAAGCCAGCCGGATTACTAACTCACGCCAAAGGTGAACTAATTGAAGAGCCTGTAGCAGCCGACCTGATCCGTGATGAAACAAGCTATAAAGCAGACACTAATCGACCTGGTATTATTCATCGCTTAGATAGAGACACTAGTGGTATCTTAGTGATGGTTAAGAATGAAACCTCAGCTAGCTATATTTCTAAGCAGTTTACCAACCGAACGGTTAAAAAAGTTTACCATGCAGTTGTAACGGGACAGCCAAAACAAGATAGCGCACTTATTGATCTACCAATCAACCGTAACCCTTCAAAACCTGGTTCATTTAGAGTTGATGCGAACGGCAAGTCTGCTACCACGGTCTACTCAGTCTTAGACACCAACGGAACGAGGAGTCTAGTCGAGCTTAAACCACGCACTGGTCGTACTCATCAACTTCGTGTTCATATGGAGTATATTGGCACTCCAATCTTAGGCGATAGGGTATATGGCAAAGAGTCAGCCAGTCGAATGTATCTACATGCTCATTCACTAGAATTCACTCTTCCAGGAGGCGAGAGAAAAACCTTCACCGCGCCAACACCAGAAGAATTTACACTTGAGGCAAACTAATGCATCAATCAATCATCTTAAAAGCTTCACCAGCCAGCAAGATAGATAAGTTTTTAGACGAACATCTACCTAAAGACCGTCAAGTACACACGATCGAAGAACGTGTTAAAGAGGGCGGTAAGACTTTAGCTATTTTCGTTGAAGATATACGAGATCTTAGAGACAACATCAAAACTGGCGGCTTTGGCTCAACAGCTAGAGTGTTTATCTTTAGAGACGCTGCTTTAATGCGCCCAGAGGCACAGAACGCCTTTTTGAAGCACCTAGAGGAGCCAGCTGAGAATACATACTTTGTTTTAGTTACACCAACTCCACAAAGCCTCCTAGAGACTATTCGTTCGCGTTGCGTCTATTATGAGCTACCGGCCGAGTCAGCTACGACAACTGATCCTCAAATAGCTTTTATCTCGAAGGGTGAAGCAGCAGAGATTGAGAAGCTAACTAAGAACAAAAGCTATCTTAAGAAGAAGACTGATATCTACACTCAGGCTAAGGTGTTAATTGGTGGATCTAACTTTGATAAATTAAAGCTTATTACAGATATATCTGGCGACAGAGCAAAAACTCTCGAAGTTATTTCAGCCGGACTACACATAACCAGAGTTCAAATTAAAGCTAAATACAACCCTTCATTAATCGAGCGAGCCGATCGCTTGTCTACTGCTTATGACCGTATACAGGGCAACGGTAACGTCCGACTCCAGCTACTCAATAGTGTGATATAATTATACCGATGTACGGACTGATATTATTAGTAGCAATAGCTGCATGGACTGTTGTCAAGAAGCCTGCTATTGATAGAGAGACCGCTAAGCTTAATGACGCTTTTGCCGATAGGATAGATAAGCTTTGGGTTATAGCACAGGATGCTCTTAGAGATCAAAAATACCTCAAGGCTGAAAAGGCTCTTTTAACTATTCTTCGAGTTGACCAACGAAATGCTGCCGCTTACAACCGTTTAGGTATTCTTTATGCAAAGCAAAAAGCCTATGAAGATGCGATTGAATGTTTCGAGATCGCTCAGAGTCTCGAGCCAAACGCTTCAAGCCTTCACAATGTAGGACTAATCTACTATGAGACTAATAAATTAGATAAAGCACTATTAGCATTTGAACAGGCGATCGAGATGGAAGCTGACGTTGCCGCTAGGCACATCGCTTATAGTAAAGTACACCAGAAGATGGGCAACATTAAAAAAGCCATCATTTCAGCTAACAACGCCCTAGAAATAGAACGTACGCCGCAAGGTCTTCGCGTTATGATTGAACTACTCGAAGAAAACAACCAACCAGAAGAGGCTCAAGTCTTACGCAATGAACTACAAAAGATTCTTGCACCGCCAAAGAAGGCTAGGGCTATCGGTGCGATGCGTAAGCCTAAGTCAAACTTAGTCCGCAAGCGCATTCAGTAACATCAGGTGTAGACTAACGTCTGCACCTTTTAGTTTCTAAAACAGATATGTTATAATATCATCTAGTGCCGCGATAGCTCAGCTGGTAGAGCGCATCCATGGTAAGGATGAGGTCTCGGGTTCAAGCCCCGATCGTGGCTCCATATTGCTCACTTACATCAGCCCTACTAGGGCTATTTTTATTTACCGTTTATCAATCTTTACTAGAAATAAAAATACACCCCGTATAGAGGTGTATTTTTGAATAAGAACAGATTAGTTCTTGCGCTTCTTCACTTCGTTTCGACCTAAATTCTTCTTGGTCTCAGTGTAGGTAGCGTGCTCTCGAGCAACCGGATCGTACTTACGTAGAACTAGCTTATCAGGCGTGTTCATAGTGTTCTTGACTGTATAGTATGTACGGTGTCCAGACTTGTCGCTTACTAGACCAACAAGCTTTCGCTTCGTATTTTTCTTTGCCATGATGTTCCTTACTTAAACGTGTATTGACTACTTTGAAATATTATATCAAAATCATCATCTGCTAGCAAGCAGTGACACCCTAATAAATGAAAAAACAACCGCAAGGTTGTATCATTTGGTGCTGAGGGCAGGATTCGAACCTGCGAAGGCATATGCCAGCAGATTTACAGTCTGCCGTGTTTGACCGCTTCACTACCTCAGCGTATGGAGCCGCTTCAGGGATTCGAACCCAGGACCTACTGTTTACAAAACAGTTGCTCTAACCAACTGAGCTAAAGCGGCATCAAAACCATTAGGTACAAAGTATATTCTATATAATTGAAAAGGGTTTTGCAAGCCTTATGTAGCCGATTATATAGAACTAATATTTAATTCTCGACACATACGTCGACAAGCCCGCATTTTTTGACAATTACGTCATAGAGTGGTACAGTAATAGAAGTTATTGAGGAGTATATTTAATGAATTCTTTATTTGAAGCACTAAGATCATGGAGCGAAAGTACAGATAGCCGCGCTAAACTGCAGCAGGCTTACTTAGCTAGTGCTGTAGCACTACTAGTGATAGCTGGTATGGTTGGCCTTGTTAACTATAATTTCGGTCAGCAAATCCTTCTTCTTGCCTTAATAGCAGGTGCCATCTTCATTATTAACGCTGTGGCTTGGGCGCTACTACAATCATTTATACTGCTTCACATAGACTCTTCAAACAAAACCCCGGATGACACAGAAGATCAGCAAGAGATTATCGAGGAAGAGCCTAAACCAAAGAAGTCGACTAAGTCTACCAAGACAAGCAAAACAACCAAGGCCACAAAGAAATAAGCCTACCCTATAAAAAATACACCTCTCTACGGGGTGTATTTTATTTCATCATTGATTGAACTTTACTTAATACGCGACTCTAGGAGTGTAGCAATAGTACATGCTGTCCGGACGAAAACCTGAAGGCTATGTGGCGTAGGCTCAGCCTGTGAGTAATCGTACATAAATAAACTTTTATCAGACACCTCAAGCATCACTGAACCTTTCATATCCATCAAAGTCTTCGCCGGAGCGTCGTGCATAAAGAACATCGATCGGCTGAAATGTTCAGGTCGTGAGAAGATTGTATACTTCTGATCAAAGGCTCTAGGTAGACCTGTATTGCCAGATCCAACTGGAGCAGGGCGGTGATGCAGGTGAATTTGCTGCATCTTAGCGTAATAGTCTGGCGGCAGGTCGTTCTTATAGACTACGAAATGATTAAACGGATAGAGAGTATGTAGATCAACTTCAATCACCAGTGTCTTTCGCTCATGGCTGTGTCGATCAACAAGTATATAATCATGCCTCAAGAACTCCCCCATTGCATAGCTATTATCGACCTCGTCATTAGATAGCCTCATACCTCTGAACTCTTTAACATCCTCAAACTTTGGTGGACGACTAAAGTACATCGCACCCTCAAGCTCAGCAAAAGACTTAAATACCTTCTGTCTTGTAGTTAGTGGTTTAGTTTTATCTATAATCTTACGCACTCTGCGCATTAGTCAGACTCTCCCGGTTCAGTAATTAAATCAAGAATAGTGCTAATAAACTCTGCCTGAGTCCATAGGTAGGACAGCTCTGAAGCCTTCCTGGTCTCTTTTGTAACTGGGCGTGAGTATGGTTCTAAATATACGTCTCTGACCCATCGGAGGATGCTTAGAGCCTCACCCTCATTGTTAACTTCAGCTGCATACTGCGCACACCAGAGAGCAGCGACAGGGAAGTCTTCCTGACTTTCGCCAAAGGTAGACAGGCCTCCAACTGGAACAGCATAACGCCCATCAACACCAAAACCATATCTATTTTTAAAGCCATCATAAGCTTCAGCCATAAAGCTATCATGAGAAGGCATCAATCCATAAATGAATAGACCATAACTAGACATTAAATCATGAATGTCATGTTGATCCTCCTCCCTCTTCTGCTGGCCAGCAAACTGCAATATAGATGAAACATCAGTCTTAATCAATTCAACATTAATACCCCTAAAGATTTCATCTGCTACCGAACGCCAGCCAACGGCCCGAACAGCATCTCGCTTCACTTCAGCTAAGTCAGCACCAGACACTAGCGCAGCGTAAACCAATGATGCTGTAAAGGTAGACTGCGTCGGGTTACTTCGACTTAATAAACTATATGAAGGTAGTGGCAATCCTGTCGTTCGATCTAACTGGTCAGCTAGATTGTCGAGTAGAGGTACAACAAATGATTCGTAGTAGCTTTCTAATAACTTCTTAGATGGATGAGCGCTATGGAGCTGAGTGAACATAAACACTAGCATTGCCGCATTGTCTAATTCAATTGGTCGAACTAGCTTTCCATCTACCTCAGTGCTAAGAGGGAAAGGTGAATACCCCTCATAACCAACCGAAGAATAAAAAGACTTAACCCCCACTTCATCAGACAGCGCCGAACGCATGAAATTAAAGTACTGTTCAGCCTCTTTCTTATAACCTAATCGTATGAGTGGCCATAGTGCATAGCCAGCTATCCGAGGAGAGCTGTAAATCGCCTCTCCGTTTGGCCGGTAGGTAAGTAGAGCTCCACTTGTATCGATATGAGCTCTAATCGACATCAGGCTAGTTAAAAAGGTTGCCTGCAGTGGCTCTTCGATTCTATCGATCACCTGAATGGCCGGCTTTAGCCAAGTGCGCCACTCATCAGCTATCTGCTGTATTCGCTTCGCCATGTTGAACTTACTAACTTTTTGTACCAACTTAAGAGCTAGGTCAGGCTTATGACTAGCCGCTAGAATATAACTAGCCCTGAGTGAACCCATTGGAGCGACCTGTAAGGACAGGCTCATAGTAGAGTCGACCATACCATTCTCATGATCGCAGCGCTCTAGCTGACCGTCTAGAGCATCCATATAGGTACCCATAAACTCACTCGAGCCAAACTTACCAATTGTATGCTGGCTAAAATCATCACCATCAACTTGACTTAATTTTGCAGCAAAAGCTACGCCGCGGCCATAATGGACAATAGCTCTATGTTCTGGTGAGTAGCTACCCGTACCTTCATCATAGCTATTAGATCTAAAGATAAAGCCCTGGTGCATAAATAGCTTAACTTCGCGATGATTAGCGTGAAGGTTTATAACATGAATATTTCTAAGCAGTGAACTGTTAGTGTCATCAACCGCATCAATAAACTCTAGGGTAATTCCAAGAGAGCGGTTTTCTGCGACTGTATGAGGTATAAGGGCCTGCGAGGAGGTCTTTCGTGAAATCCTCCAACCGTCCTGATTATCAACCCAGCTTAATCGACCATCTACATAGACACCTATGCGATGGTAAAGTGAGCCTGGAATATGATTATCTAATCCAATTAAAGGGAAATGAACCTCTTTAACTCGACTACTTGAATCGAGCCCCACTCTTAGGTGTTTGCTACCTAGTAGATATACACCCATAAAGGACTACAACTCCCGTCGGTGCTGAGAGATTCTCCAGCGAATATCCCGTACTACGTTAATGTAAGATAAGAACGCGTCATAAGGCGAGACGTAAGGGCTATAGTAACTCCTTACACCAGCATCCTCGTGTCCGCCAGTTGCCATATAGTAAGTATGATCTGATGTAAGCAGCTTACGCCAATCAGCGATTAGCTCTTCATCCTCAGTGTGAAGCACGTCATCTTCAAGCGCATAACCATAGCGAAGCGCTTCATTCTGCATACCATTGCCAGTCCAAGCACTTAAATCTCGAGTGCTATCAGTCCAGCTAACTACGTGCGGCATACTAATTACATCACGCACTTCATAAGAGTCGATAGTCTCACTAACAGTTTTAAAGCTATTGCCCTCAGTCTTTAACCAGTTTTGGCAGAAGTTATCGAAGAACTGGAAGATACCTGTATCTTCAGGCTGACTTTCACCAAAGGTATCGAAGCTCATAAACAGATTAATAGTCTCGGCGCCCTCAGAGTTATTGCTAACCCACTGCGAGAACTTGTGTGATGTCAGTGGCCACTCACTCCAGGTATGATTACCAAAACGCAGAGCAATATCATCACTTAGTCGATAATTCTTGAGTAATAGTGGTAGCCCATTAGTGCCTTCCGCTGAATAAACATGATTCGGACTACGCCAATCTAGAATTGAATCCCATCCTTCAGCAAGAATACCTTTATAGCCGGCACCCTCAGCCCATTGAGCTAATTCATTATTATAAGCAAGGTCACTATTTCTAAAGACACGTGGAGTTACACCGAACAGACTTTCAATCTTCTCGCGATGCATGTTAACTTGGCGTTCAAACTCAGCTCGACTATAGAAGAAGGCTAGAGAGTGGTAGTAAGTCTCAGCTAGAATCTCAACCCGGCCAGTTTTAATTAAATCCTGAAAAGAAGCTAATACATCAGGCGCCCAAGCTTCCATCTGCTCAAGAATCGTACCGGTCATACCAAGGGTTAGAGCAAAGTCAGGATTTTCATCCAGTTGCTTTTTTATGAGAGCAGTCATCGGTCGGTAAGAAGTGTCACAGATCCGCTCAAAGATTAAACGGTTATTGCGCTTACTCTCCGTATCATCATTAAAATACATGTGATCGTGAGAAGTATCGAAAATAGTATAATTCTTCATCCTAAACGGCTGGTGCAGCTGTAGATATAATGCTATTGATTTACTCATCGCCTCACTCCTAAACACATATTTTGGTAAGTATCCATACACTGTCTCGCCACGTCACCCCAGGTAATAGCTGCGTACTCTTCTTTAACTGCTGTCTTCATCTGGTCGAGTAGGGCAGGGGAGGTAGCTAGACCTAGAATCTGATCAGCCAATAGATCTGTATCCCAGAAGTCGAACCTAAAGATACTATTTAACACCTCGCCAACACCAGACTGCTTGGAGATAGCTAGGGCAGTGTCATGATGAGCTGCCTCAAGGGCAGTTAGGCCAAATGGCTCACTGACAGAGCTCATCACAAACACATCACTTACACTGTAGGCGTCCCGCCACTTTCGACCTCTAATAAACCCAGTAAAGAAGACTCGATCGCTAATACCCATCTCAGCCGCGAGTGTAATCAATTCATTTCTTTGTTCTCCGTCACCGGCAAACAGGAAAACAACCTTATCATAGCTATCACAAACCTTCTTAGCTGCTTTCATCAGGTGAGTCAGACCCTTTTGTACTGTGAAGCGAGTTACTGTGCCGACCACGATATAACCTTCGGTCTTTAGGTCCTCTAGATATTTGTATGTAGCAGTATCTTGAGAGTATAGGTAATCTAATTCAAAAGAGTTAACGTCAATCGCGTTATAGACTACATCAACCTTATCAGCTGGAATGCCGTAGTTCTGGACGATAATATTCTTAGTAATGGCACTAACAGCAAAAATCTTATCAGCCATCAAAAGAGCTTGCTGCTCGATTTCGTGCACGATTGGGTTACCGCTAAACTCACCAGATCGGTCAAACTCAGTTGCATGCACGTGCACGATGAGTGGGGCATTGGTTAGCTCTTTAGCTCTAACACCAGCTTCCATAGTTAGCCAGTCATGGGCATGAATCACATCAACGCTGTGATTTTTAACAAACTCATCAATGTAGCGAATATATCGCCTTTGTAGAGCTCGTATATCGGTAAGGCCGCCAGCCTCAAGAATCTCTCGCTCTTGATCGCTCACGTACTTACTGTCGTACGCCTGCATATGCAGTCGCTCTTCAGGAGTAATCGGAGTCACAGAGTGAATCTTCATATAATCAATGTCCGGATGTTCCGCTGTGTATGGCACAACGAAATCAATCTCCGCCCCCTGATTAGCCAGTGCTTTAGAAAGGTGATAGCAAGCTACACCAAGCCCTCCGCTATTATGCGGAGGTAGCTCCCACCCAAGCATTAACATCTTCATTTAAATATACGCCTTAACCCTCTCAGCGCCCGCTTTTATTTCATTTAACTCTCATTATAGACAACGGTTATGGTTGTTTCAAGTGGAATAATATCTATTTCAATATATTGGCACTTTTCCACGCATAAATCGACTCCGCTTCAGGCAAAATCGTCTTATAACTCCTCAATTCGTAGCGTTTTCGGATTCTTTGAGCCAGTGTACCTGTTGTAAATATTCCATGGTTTTGCACAAACGACCAGTTGTCACCAATAGAAATTGTCGTCATATGGCGTCCAGGTCGATAAACAGGTAGCGATAACTTGTTGTATTTTTTGTCTAAGTACTTTGCTATGAACTGACCCATATGTAGAGCACTCTTGGCGGTACCAGAATCAGCTACCTCTGCGTTATCGCCAATCACATATATATCCTTTGTAGCTTCTAAGTAAGGACTAACCTCAACCTTGCCACGACTAGACAGTCTAAAGAGCTGATCATTAGCTTTAAAGAACGGATTAATCTGCACACCAGCCGTCCAGATCGTTGTAGCTTTATCGAAGGTTCTGGTGGTAGTTAAAAGCTTATCTGGCATACAATCTACCACCGACTCTCCAAAAGCCAACTCAACACCCATTGACTCGAGTCGACCCAAAGCCGCCTCGCTAGCTGCATCGCCGCAGAATGAGAGTAGCCTTGATGAGCGTTCAACTATATACACCTGGTGACCAGCCTTAGGATTAACCTTGTTTATATACTCCCTTAATGAAGATGCTAGCTCCACACCAGAATATCCGCCACCGACCACTACAAAATTTTGCTCTTTTTCTGACCCCTGCTTCAATGACTTTGATAGGTGAGAGCTTAACCTTGTGGCATCTGTAATGGTGTTAATTGAGTAGCTATTTTTCTTCACCCCAGGAATATTTAAGTATGCCTGAACTGAACCTAGCGCTAAGATTAAATTGTCATACTCAATGCGCTGTTTCTTAAAGGTCGCTATCTTATCTTCAGCGTCAATACCTGTCAGGGTATCTTTAACAAATTTAACGTTCGGCTTATTAGCCAAAAGATCGCTCATTAAAAACATTGCATCCTTAGCATCTGTCCCGAGAGCAATCATTGGTAGGATGGCATGGTGAATGAAGTAATCGCTATCTGACACTAAAGTAACTTTGCTAACGTCGCGCCTACTTAACTCTAGCGCTGCTCTTAATCCTGCAAATCCACCACCGACGACTAAAGTATGCATACTTCTCCCTTATTTTTCTAAATATAGAGTATCAAACTTTTTCCATAAGCTCTATAACATGCTAGAATATGTTTAATCACAAGGGGGAATGAATGAAAGACTTAATCGTTAAAAACCGAAGTACTCTTATAGTGGTAGGTATAGCAGTTATCATCCTAGCTCTCTTTATCTATACATTTATGAGACCTAATCTAGTAGACACTCAAGCACCTGCCAATGCAGAAGTTGAAATCAAGCTAGGCGAGGATGCGCCGAACAAGATGGTGGTGTATTTAGATCCACTATGCGACCGCTGCCACCAGTTTCATGAAGACGTCATAACTGAGCTAAACAACGAAGAAGTAAAGAACGGCGAACTCGAGATTACCATCCGCCCACTTTCAATCTTCTCAATAGAATCGAGTACAGTTAACGAGATTGCATTATGCGCCCACGACCAAGGCAAATACCTAGAAGCATCATCACTTCTAGGCAAGAAACTACACGAAGAAAATATTGAAGTAGCTATTACAGATCGAGTCAAAAAGCTTCTAGACAGCGAGCCAGCAGAACTTGTAGCTGATGAACTTGACCTTGACCAGTCAGAACTAGAGGACTGTATGTCAGACAATATCAATCGCTCGAAGTTAACTCGGCAAGACGATGCAGCTAAAAAAGAAGGCATCTATAGCACACCAACCATCTTCATCAACAATCACGACCCAGTTCGTGGCTACGCACAGATAGGCTACGTTCGTAATCTAATCAATATGTAGAAGAGCTACCTTCTTTACAACCTCACAGACGATTGATACAATCAAGAGGCGTAAAGGGGTATAGCTCAGTTGGCTAGAGCACTGGTCTCCAAAACCAGGTGTCACAGGTTCGAGTCCTGTTACCCCTGCCA
>CAYZJK010000019.1:0-17948 GCA_964479125.1 uncultured Candidatus Saccharibacteria bacterium | reverse complement strand
TGAAGAAGATGTATCCGGCGGGCTAGGTATAGGCTCGGAAGCTAGGTCGTCGGAAGCTTCCTCTGGCTCCTTTCTTGTGTTGTCTCTGGCGAACTTATCTAAGGATTCTCGAGAGATGAACTTACTCGAGGTAGCCTGGATCCACTCCATCTCCCCCGTGCACACGAGCTCGTCGATCAATCCTCTAGGCACTCCGAGCGTACGTGCTGCTCCGTCCAGGCTTAATAGCAACGGCTCGTCGTCCTTGGTTTTCGCGCTCTTGTTCTGCTCGAGCTGCGCTACCTCCAGCACCTCCACCTCTGTGGATATAGTCTTCCATTTCTATGGTGGCCGTTCGGATTGCTGAACTTACCTCGCTCCTTGAACGCTAGCCTTCCGCACCACCAACGTCGCCGAGAACAGGCAATTGGCTTAGAGCGCCAACCCGAACCAGTGCCAGAACAAGAACCGGGCGAGAACATGGTCCAAGATGTGGATCTAACTCAAGAAACAGAAAAAGCCAGGTCCGAAGACCTGGCTACCTCTGTTAAATCACTAACTCGTATGTGTAAGAACACAATGGTACACCCGACAGGATTCGAACCTATGGCCTTCGGCTCCGCAAGCCGACGCTCTATCCAGCTGAGCTACGGGTGCTTAAATACAATAGTTATAATACTAGATAACTCACTGTCTGACAAGTGAGTTATCTTTATACCCTAGAGTCTTAAGAGTCTAACTATTTTATCCATGAAGTCTTGCTTAACTTCTTGGTTCGGTAGTCGACGAGCAAGCAAGTCGACAATCGCTTCACCCTGATCCTCAGGGAAATAGATTGAAAGACCAGGTAGGAATCTTTTAACAGGTATTAGTAAGATTGAGTTATTATCGTGCTCCTTAAATAAACCAAAAGCTTTATAGTCAGAGAATTTAACTAACTGCTCATCGATATAGATACCGTCTTTGTTCATCCGGTATTGAATCATTCGAGCTGGCCGTACAGTCATTGCAATTAACACAGCTGCAATAGTTATAATAAGGACAGATACAGTAATCGACTTCAAGATAAAGATATCAAGTAGAATAACCACCACAACAACAACCCCCAGACCTACATACCAAGCGGTATTCTTTTCCGGTGTAATATACTCTTGGGCCTCCCAAGTAACTTCATAATCAGGCAGAGGCTGGTCTGCCTCACTCTGTGTATTTGATGCGCCATTAACCAGCGGGTTAATGGTCACGTTAGGTACCCTACGATCTTCTAGTGCTTCAGTCTCTCTAGGGTTATTAGATCTAACTGAATCCTCAATCTGCTGCAACGTTTGACCGCTGTAATCGTTAGCAGTCTGGTTGTTTTCTAAGCCTGTATTTTGCTCAGGCTGCCAGTTAGGATTTGGTTGCATGGCATTATTATAGCATGAGCATAATATAAAGTAATTAAAAAACAATGCATCAGCATTGTTAGATAAATTTGGCGGAGAGACAGGGATTCGAACCCTGGATGACCTTGCGGCCATACACGCGTTCCAGGCGTGCCAATTCAACCACTCTTGCACCTCTCCAACTAGATACAAGTATATCAAAGTTCTTATAGTTGATAATAGGGGTATAACTGCCCTATAATTAGTAGTAATGAAAAATAAGTCCTCAGAGCCCGTCATTGAACTGAAGGGCATTGTTAAACGCTATGGCGTTGGCGATGCCGAGCATACCGTATTAGACGGGATAGACTTAAAGATTCGTAAAGGCGAGTTTATCGCTATCATGGGCCCAAGTGGATGCGGTAAAACCACCCTACTTAACATTCTAGGCCTACTCGACCGCGCCGATGAAGGCTCTTATGAACTAGAGGGTAAGAAGGCAACAAAACTTACCTCAGCCCGATGTTCACAAATCAGAAGTCGTAAGATTGGCTTTATCTTCCAAAACTTTAACTTAATCCCGCGACTTAACGTACTAGAAAACGTCGCCCTACCACTCACCTACACAGGCATGTCTCGTTTTAAGAGCCTAAAGAAATCTAGTGAAGTACTTAAACAATTTCACCTTCAAGAACGTGAATACTATATGCCTTGGCAATTAAGCGGTGGTCAAACGCAGCGCGTAGCTATCGCAAGAGCACTTGTTAACACGCCATCCCTTATTCTGGCCGATGAACCAACCGGCAACCTAGACTCTAAGTCTAGTCACGTTATTATGCAGGAATTATCTGACATCCATCAGCAAGGTAATACTATTATCATGGTGACCCACAACCCCGACTTAACCACCTACGCCGACCGCATCATCACCATGCTCGACGGTAAGATTGATACCGACTCTAAACAAAGAGTTATCAAGAACACTAAATCTATCACTATTAAAGAGCCAGAAGCTAAGGATACTAAGAAAAGCACAACCATTAAACTAAAGAAGGCCATCAAGAAAACCAAAAAGGACAAGGTAAAGTAAAGTGAGAATCCTACTCTTCAACCACCTTCGCAATGCGCACGAAGCAATCCGATCTAACCGAATGCGCTCGATCTTAACAGTCCTTGGCGTAACGCTGGGTATCGCTTGTATTACGTCCATCATGTCTTTAAGTCATGGTGTTTCTTCTATAGTTAACGACCAAGTGCAGCAACTCGAGGGTAATATCTCTGTTGTTAGACCAGGTACACTCAAGGAAGACCGAAGTATAGAGCAAATCATATCTGACCTAACTAGCCAAAGTTTCACTGCTACAGTGTTCACCGAGCGAGACTACAAAGCAATCAAAGACGTAGAGGGTGTAGAAGCTATTGCACCTTTAATGGCAGTTGGTGGAAGTGTTAGCTCTAATGAAGAGCAACTAGATAACGTGCCAATCGTTGCCACTACCCCAGATTTAGCTGAAATTTCTGACTTTGAAATAGCTGAGGGTGGCTTCATTGATAGCGTCGCTAATCTCAATACTGCAGTACTTGGTAACCAGGCATCAATCGACTTATTCGGTACAGACTTATCAATTGGCAAGACATTAACTGTCAAAGGTCAGCGCTATACAGTAATTGGCGTCCTTAGAGATATAAAGAATCCTATACATTACAATAACTTCGATGCCAACCGCTCAGTCTTCGTTAGCTTAGATGCTGGTAAGTCTTTTAATCAAGGTATTGCTCAGATTCAACAGATAAATATTCAGGCTGCTGACAAAGAGTCACTTAAAGAAGTTAACGAGCGCGTCTTTGAGGCTATGCACGATAGTCGCCAGGGTGAAGAAGACTTCAGTATCCTAACGGGTGAAACTATAGCTGAGCCGACTGATGATCTATTTACTCTAATACGCGGCACTGCCTACGCTATCTCAGCCATCTCTCTTTTAATCGGTGGTATTGGAATTATGAACATCATGTTAGTTGGTGTAGCAGAACGAACACGTGAGATCGGTATCCGCAAGACTGTAGGAGCTAGTAACTATCACATTACTCTTCAATTCTTAATTGAATCTCTAGCCATGAGCACACTTGGCGGCATCTTCGGTATCATCCTAGGCTTCGTTGGCGCGTTTGTAATCAGTTTAATCATACCGGTAGTGCCAGGCTTTGACTGGAATATACCATTAATCGCCTTTGGTATCTCAGCTGGTATCGGTACACTATTCGGCCTCTACCCTGCAATCCGAGCAGCTCGCAAGAATCCAATTGAAGCACTGCGACAGTATATATAACTAAGTATATAGCTATATATTTGCAAGTTACAAGATATATGGTATAATACAGTAGATGCGGATGGTCCGCATTTTTTGAGTGAGAGGATTCCGAAGTGGAATCTCAGACTAGGAACAGCGCAAAGTACGACCTCAAACTTCTTCGCGAAGAACATGAGGTCAACAGGTCGTTCGGTAAAGTTGTCGATTTTGGACCAAGGAAGGAATATATTCAACCCATCCTGACTATCAATAACAAGACAGTTTGCAAGGTTAGCTCCATCCAGGATGTAATCAGGAACTGGCCTCACGACCACTCCCCTATCAGGCTTATCTGGCGCATCGATACATTCGTACTCGATCTTCAGGTCATGGGCATCCCTATCTCCGACGGACACGGTAAGACAGCCTGTTCGGTTAAGGGATTTGCCAAGCTCGACGGCAAGATCGTCGCAAAAGTCGGACCCATTTCGGGATTCGATGTTACATTTGACGACACTCCTCGCCCTCCGGCTAACGTAGTCGAATACCTGATCGGGGTAATCGATCGCGAGCAGAAAAAGGTCGAAGATAAGTCTGCATCCGAACAGTCAAACTAACCTCAACTCAAAAGGCCTGCAGAAATGCAGGCCTTTCTCCTTTGCTAGAGATTCATCTATAACTCAGCCTTAAACTTTTCAATTAACTCAACTGGAGTTGGATTAACACCGTTTAGTATAGCGGTATATACGCTAGCGAAATCAGCTAATATGGCTGACCAAAGCATTTGAGCGAGAATTGTCTCTCCCCTAAGGTTAACGATATGTGCCTTAGGTCGCATACCGCTAAGTAGTCTATCAGTCACCTCAAAGCGTCGCTTAGTTCGTTCATGCTCATGGGTACTAAGGAGGTCGAAAACTACAAATGGCTTATGTACAGGATGACTAGTCCAGCCCATAAATTCATTATGGTTGAATTCTGGCAGTTCATTATAAAAAGCTAAATTCTTAGCATTCTCATTCCAGCTAATTTTCCACTTATACGCCACTGGGCTCATAATGTGTCCAGCATAAAACACAGGTGTCTTGCCTACACTATAGAGCGCAATTTGCTTGGCGGCGTTGCGATCGGTGGTGACATCTTTTGTCCAATTCTGAACTTCGCTTTTGAGCCAGTCCGCATAAGACGCAATTTGGTGATAGTAGCTCTCGTCAGTTACACCAAAGTGAGCAAACAACTTCATCAGAGCTCTAAGCCCCTGAATTGTGGTCATGCGTGGTTGCATACCGCCAGGTACGACCACATGAGCTACGTTGTCGTGTTGGGATTTTTCCACTAGCTTTCCGCCACTAGCTACTACTGTTAGCTGAGCGCCACGCTCCATAGCCTGGTCATAACATGAAACAGTCTCTTCAGTATTACCTGAATAGCTACTAGCAATGACTAGTGTATTATGCCCGACATAGTTCGGTAAATTATAGGTTCTCACCACCTCGATTGGAACATTTAATTCACTCTCTAGCCAATTCTTAGCTAGCAGAGCTGATAGAGCCGAACCGCCCATGCCAGCTACAACTACATTCTTAATCTGCCGACCATCGTGATCGCTATTGTTAATTTCAATTTCAGTATTTGCCTGATTCCACTGGCTCGCTGCTACATCTAGCGCACCTTGAGGATCTCTCTGACCAATAAGATTAAAGTCGTCTAACATTCCCACCCCTGTTCAGTAAATATATTGCTTATGTCTATAATTATATGATACAGTATTCACTAAAGGAATGTAATATTTTAGGGGTGGCGATGAATATAGAACCGGATGACAATCAGACAACTAATATAAGTGATGACCAAGAGCTAGCTAAAGCTCTTGCTGGAGTAAACAACATGATTGAAACTCCAGAACCTGAGCCAGAAACTCCGGCTCCACAGACTCCAGCTCCAGCTGCTACTCCGCTAGCCATTGACCTAGCAGAAAAGCAGCCAGAAGCTGAAGCCAGTTCATCTACAACTGACCTAGAGTCAGTTAAAGGTGCAGCCATTCAAGAACTACGCCCTCTTATTGGCAAGCTAGTTCTACCTGCGGATGAAAAGTTCGACACCTACCTACTACTTATCCGCTCAACCGATGATGAAACCCTTATTCCTCCTGCACACGAAACTGCTAAGCAGATTGAGGATGAAGGACGTCGCGCTATGGCTCTATTAGATATCATTAAAGAAATTGATTATCTAACAAACCGAACTAACGCTCCGCATGATCAGGGCGAAGCAACTAGCCGATAGTCAGTCGATCAGAGCAATTTAAAAAGCAGAACCTAGTTCTGCTTTTTTGCTGCGATTGATTCTTTACGCCATTCATCATTGTCAGACATTGGCAAAGGCGGCACCTCATAGGTGTCAGGGTGTACTTTTTGGGTTTTAAAATCTACACCTGCAAAATTTTCAAACTGCCTTACTATTTCGGGTTCAACTTCATGCCTACCCTCAAGGTGTGACATAACCGTCCGATAACTTTTGGTGTTCATAGCTTGATAAATCGGTTTAAGCTCTTCGTCTTCGAGAAAGTCTACCCAGAAATGATGTGACTCTTCCTGATTCTCACTTCTGAGATATAGATGATATACCACCTGATTAATTGGGGTGTATATTCTATACCCTGCTCTATACAACCTCAGAGAATGAACCACCTCTTCGCCAATAAAGCTTATTTCTTTTTCGTACGGCACCTTCTGGCAAACTAATCCTGGCCCAAACTGCATACCGCCAGCTACAAATGCGCCCCGAGTTCCTATTACTGGGTCAGGAATAGCATGTCCGAAAAAGACAGGGATGGTTTCCATGAACATATCATGTACTATTAAGCGGTTAGGGTTACTAGCGATATACTCTTCCTCACCATTCTTGTCATACCTATAAGCAGGTGGATACGAAGATAATATAGCATTAGGATCATTAAGGAGCTTCCATTCATGAATTAGAGCCGAGTCCCACCCCTCCTTAAATCTCATATGAGCGTCAATCTGGAAGTAAAAATCCTCCCCTTGATACATCTCATCAGTTTGAAAGCGAGCTAGCCCCACTCCCCTAGCCTCGCGCCAACTTTGAAATTTAATCTTAAACCTAGGGTCTTGAATATACTTATCTAATTTAGAAAAGTTATCTGGCGCGTCTTGCACCACAATAGCAAACCTCAACCTATCGGCATTACTGGCCTTATCTATGGCCGATTCAATCGTGTTAACTAATTCCCAGTCACGGTAGCTAGCAATCTGAATGAGGATTGTTTCCATACTATCTAGTATACCTATACATATAAAACAACAAACCCCTCGGTTCAGAGGGGTTTGTTTTGTATAGATGAAATGTAATTTGACTACATCATGCCCATGCCAGGCATTCCTCCACCCATTCCAGCGCTCAGATCTTCCTTCTCAGGAAGCTCTACCACTAGAGCGCCCATTGTAGCTGCTGTCGCTGCAATCGATACTGAATTTAGAACTGCTTCCTTAGTTACGCGAACTGGATCAATTACACCAGCCTTCTTAACATCCTGAAGACCCTTTTCTGGCTCCATAACGTTAACACCTAGGCCTGGCTTAGCAGCCTCAACTTGTGCAAGTAGTGCTTCGCTGTTTAGCCCAGCATTCTTCATGATCTGGATAAACGGCTGCTTTAGAGCATTCTTAAGGATTAACTTACCAGCGCTGATTGAGTCCGATCCGTCAGCATCAATCTTCTGTGATAGGTTTACAAGAGTAACTCCTCCTCCTGCAACGATACCATCAGCTAGTGCGGCCTTAGTTGAAGCTACAGCGTCATCAACTCGGTATTTCTTTTCATCGATTTCAGTCTCTGAAACACCACCAACCTTAATGACAGCTACCTTACCACTTAGTGCAGCTGCTCGCTGCTCTAGCTGCTCTCGATCGTATGAACTCTGAGCTTCTACAGCCTGACTGTTGATTAGCTCGATTCGAGCCTCCACATCACTCTTGCGACCAGCACCTTCAATAATTGTGCTTTCATTCTTGCCAACAATTACCTTACGAGCTGAACCAATTACCTCTAGCCCGGTGTTTTCAAAAGTCATACCGCGCTCTTCACTAACAACTGTAGCGCCAGTTAGTACAGCGATATCTTCGAAAATCTCTTTACGGCGATCACCAAAGCTTGGCGCTTTAATCGCTACACTGTTGAATACACCCTTTAGCTTGTTGAGAACCATTACGCTAAGAGCTTCACCTTCAACCTCTTCTGCGATAAGCACTAGATCCTTTTTACCAGCCTGAGCTAGTTTCTCTAGAATCGGCGCTACATCCTGAACGCTTGAAAGCTTCTTGTCGGTAATTACAATTGAAGGCTTTTCATAAACAGCTTCTTGTCGGTTTACATCTGTTACGAATAGAGCACTGGTAAAGCCACGGTCAATTGAGAAACCTTCAACTACTTCAGATTCCATGTCTAAACCCTGACCAGCCTCAACAGTAACCACACCGTCTTTACCAATCTTCTCAATAACTGAAGCGATTAGCTCACCAATCTCTTCACTGCCAGCTGAAATTGTAGCTACCTCAGCCACACGCTCCTTGCGCCCTTCGATTGACTCCTTAAGACCGTCTAGCTCTTTAACCACTTCAGCGCCAGCTGCTTCAATACCCTTACGCAACTCTTGTGGGTTATGACCAGCTGCAATTAGCCGGTTAGCTTCTTTCAGGATATGGTAAGTAAGAACAGTTACAGTTGTTGTTCCGTCACCAGCTACCTTGTTGAGCTTAGTCGCTGCCTGTTTAATAAGTTCAGCACCTACCTTATAGCCTAAAGTTTCATCATCTACTTCAGGAATATCGACACTTTCGGCTACAGTCACACCATCGTGAGTAACAGTTGGAGCGCCGTAACTCTTAGAAATAACTACGTTACCGCCCTTAGGTCCGTAAGTAACCTTTACAGCGTCATATAGACTCTCGGCTCCGCCAAGTACCCGTCGGCGGGCATCATCTGCATAAAAAACTTTCTTTGCCATGTTTACCTCCTAAGCAAGCTTCGCTAAGATATCTTCTTCTTTTAGTATTAAGTATTCAACGCCATCAATCTTTAGCTCAGTCGTTGAGTATTCTTTGTAGACCACCTGATCATCGACAGCTACGTTCTTTACATCAGTACCTATTGCTATAACCTTGGCCATAATTGGCTTTTCTTTAGCTGTATCAGGAAGATACAATCCATTCGCGGTTTTCTCTTGAGGCTTTTCACGTACTAAAACAACGCGATCAGCCATCGGTGTAATCGGTGATTTCACAACAACTCCTCCTATTAATACTTTCATTAATCTACAAATTAATTATACGAAATAAAATTAGCACTTGCAACCGCCGAGTGCTAATTTAGATAAACTACTAGGGTTTTTACGTATAGCATATAGATGATATAATTACCTCCCCTGTCGCCCACCTACTCAAGGAGTATTCATGCAAGGAAAAGGCGCACCTCAATCAGTTAACCAGACCACGCTGACTCGCGAAGAAATAATTGACGTCGGATTCATGATCAACCTAGGTCAAACTGAACCCCTCAAGCCTTACGACGATATAGTTGGCGGAGTGTGCAATCCAACTGCCTACAAGTTTAACTACACGGATCTCAGGTTTGAAGGTTTTAGCCATTGTGAAGTATTGAACTTGAGCCAGGAGCTTAATATACAGTTCAACTTCAACGACCGCAAAGGAAGACTAAACGAGCAAGATAGCAGGGAGATGAGTGGCCACCTTACCTGGACACACATCAGCTACGGTGAATACCTAATATCGGCGTAGTTAATGGCAAACTACTAGCTAAGCTTCTGAAGACTGGTAGCTCCACCTCTGAAGTCATCAAAATTCAAAGGACAATCTCAAAGGCGCATCCATTTCAAACTAGCCTCCAGCGCCACGAGAGGATCGATAAATTTATCGATCTACGCTCTAGAGTGGATAATCCCCTCACCTATGAAGCAGCCGAGGCTAAAGCGATCAGTCACGTGCCGGTAAGTTAGATTCTGGAAAACTACAGCCTGATACGAAAGTGTCAGGCTTTTTACTTTATAGTGACTAACTGTTTAGTAATGGGTTTGCAATTTTTTATAAATATGTTATATTAGCAACACGCTTCATTCCATCGTAGAAAGGAACCCACACCATGGGCAACTCGAAGCAGGACATCATTTCGAAGATCGAAGAGCATTTCACCAAGCACGGTCACATGGTTGTCGGCATCGACAATCGACACATCAAAGACAAGGATAAGGAGTCCCGCCAGATCATCAAGTCTGCCATGAACCTTCCCAGAAGTGTCGATCTCAAATGCATCAACGGCAACAGCAAGATCGTTCATGAAGTACTCATCTCTGACGAGGAAGACGGTGTTTTCATCGTCCGCCGCAAGGAGAGTAAAGAGTTCGCTGGCGTAATTGCCCGTCAGCCCGGAAAGGGTTCCGCCACCAGCGGCAATCATTTCTACTTCCCCAAAAGGGGTGATCACGACAAGGCGCGCGAGCTGATTCGCGAACTTCGAAAGATGAACTAGCTCTTACGAGCGCAACTGAAGCTGCCCCTGTAGAAATACAGGGGCCTTTCCCTTTTTGAAACCTTTCTCTTTATATTGCAATATTCCATAATTATGCTATAGTATTGTTCACGCTTCAATTTCTACCAGAAAGGATGGCCAAAATGGACATCACGAAGCAGTGTGCCAAGCTCGAGATGATTAATCTCATCAAAGACAACGGTTTGATACTAAAAGGTATCAATCACGAAAGCGTCGACTTTGAAATCGAGAATCGTACTCCGCGAACCTTTAAATTAACCCAAGAATTCGCTCTACTGCGCCTCCAGAAAGCAGCCGAACTTGATCGAATCACCACTATTACTGTAGGTGAAATCGACGACCCTCAGAAGTTTCATACCCGAAAGGTATATATTCTCAAGGATAGGGACGGCCACCTTCCAGTTCTCAACAGCATGGGAACCCCGTGTGGATTCCTCTGTAAGCTACCGGATATTGATGGCGGCCTAACCAGTAGCTATGCTCTACTCTTCAGTAAAGGTGAGTTTAATCGTTTCGCTGAACTGAGTCGGAGCATTCAGACGAACACCATCTCAGTCTAGGCTACACAAAACAACCCCTGCTAGAAGCAGGGGTTTTCACTTGTTTAAACTTTATTTAGTTACGCAGTTCGTTATGTAGACTCTTTACTACATCTACATCATTCCAAGGTAGTCTCTCACCCTTAACAATCCTAAATTGCTCATGTCCCATGCCAGTAACTAAGACAGTATCCCCTGCCCTAGCGATTGATAAAGCCTTCTCAATTGCATCGCGTCGATTTGGAATAATGTTAGTTTTAGCTTCCGCCCCCGTCTCAATCACACCATTCATTATGTCTTTTCGGATTTGCTCTGGATCTTCATTGTAGCTTTCTTCGTCGGTAATAATAATCCGATCAGCCAATCGTCCAGCTATAGCACCCATAATTGGTCGCTTAGACTTATCCCTATCACCACAGGCACCAAAGACTAAGATAGTACGATTCTTAGTAGTCTCTTTAACTGACCCTAAAAGCTTTTCTAGAGCGTCAGCCGTGTGCGCATAATCAACAATTACATCGTATGGATCCTGCTCAACCACTCGCTCATACCTACCTGGTACACTCTCAAGGTTTGCTACACCTTCAACAATATCTTCTGTCGATATACCTAATAGATAAGCGATTGTAGCCGCTGCCGCCATATTGTAGACGTTATAGGCGCCAGGTAGAAAAGTCGCTAACTTAACATGCGTTTGATGATCAAACACTAATTCAGCTTCAGAGCCTTTTTTAAAGAGCTTCATATTGGTAACTCTAGTCTCAGACTCTTCTCGCTGACCATAAGTCATCTTCTGCTCACTAGCTTCATAAGAATTAAAGAAGTCATACCACTCATCATCTCGGTTTAGGACAATATAGCGCGGCTTATTCTGAAATAGGTTTGCCTTAGCTGTGGCATATCGTTTCATAGTCCGATGATAATCGAGGTGATCCTGTGTTAGGTTAGTCATGATAGCTGCCTCAATCGGCACACCGTCTAACTTATGCTGGTCTAGTGCGTGACTTGTAATCTCTAGAACTACGAAATCTACCTTGGCCTTTTTAGCGTCGCGGAAGAATTGCTGCATCCTGGCAGTTGATCCAACTGTAACGTTTAAATCATTCAGGATAGTCTCACCAGCTACCTCAATCAAAGCTGTTGAAAACATAGCTGTTTTATAGCCAGCTTGCTTCAAGATATGGTTGATGTAGTTAACGGTGGTGGTTTTACCATTAGTGCCTGTTACGGCAATAACTCGAAGACCCTTAGCCGGGTAGCCATAGCGAGCTGATAAAACCTGGGCACGGGTAATCCGATAAAAGCTCTCCAGCCTATGTACAGACTGTGCCGGTAGGACGGCCCGAACTCCCTCTACAAGTCGTTGTTTCATACTATTAGTATACGTCAAACAGATAGGTAATCCTATATTTTCTCTGATATACTAAAACTATAAATGAGAGTGTTGGGAATCGAGAGTAGCTGCGATGAAACAGCTGCTGCCGTTGTACAGGATGGCAGCCGGCTTCTTAGTAATGTCGTACATACACAAGTTGATATCCATGCCAAGTACGGCGGAGTTGTCCCTGAAGTAGCTGCCCGCAGCCACATCGAGACTGTTCTACCTGTAATTGAACAGGCCCTACAAGACTCTAACTCTACGTGGGATGACATTGATGCGATTGGGATCACTTACGCTCCTGGACTATCAGGATCTCTTCTAGTAGGTGCTACCACCGCTAAGACTATCGCTCATATCAAACAAAAACCACTTTACCCAATCCATCATGTTCAGGCTCATGTTTACGCTAGCTTCATAACCGAACAAAATGACCACCTTAGCCTTCTTCTACCCTCTTCTCAGCCGAAGTTTCCCCTCCTGGCTTTAATAGTGTCCGGTGGACACAGTCAACTAGTACTTTTCTATAGTCATGAAAAGTTTGAAATTTTAGGGGAAACTCAAGACGATGCCGTTGGTGAGGCTTTCGATAAGGTAGCTAAAATCCTAGGACTCCCCTACCCTGGCGGTCCAAGCGTATCTAGGGCAGCTGAACTTGGCGACGAGACAGCCTACAAGCTACCGATCTCTAAATTAGACAATCCATATAACTTTTCATTCTCAGGCCTTAAAACAGCCGTTTTAAGGGCCGTACAGAAAGAAGTAGGCGTAGACTATACTTTCCCCTCACACGAGCTCAAAGAGCTTCTAAATGATGTTCAACGGCAAAATTTTGCAGCTAGTTTCCAAACCACTGCAATTGAGACGCTTGTACGGCCTACCCTGCAGGCAATTGATGAGTATAATCCAGCTTCACTAGTTATAGCCGGAGGCGTTGCCGCTAACACTAAGCTTCGTGAAGCCCTTCAGTCTAGAACTGATTTAGAATTACAATACCCGCCTATCCAACTCTGCACCGACAATGCAGCAATGATAGCGACACTCACCTACTACCAGGCACAACACCAACCACCAGTTGACCCGACCAGTCTGGATATCGTCCCGAGTATGTCTATGTCTGAGATTTATAATTGATGTAATCAATACAACGAAAGGAACTTGTCACTATGCACTTCTTACAATCAACCGCTTGGGAAGCTTTTCATCAAAACTTAGGCAACTCTACTTTCCGACGCGGCAATGAAGAGTGGAGTTATCTAGCTATTCTTGAAGAAAGTAGCCGAGTTAAGCGCCTCTACCTCCCCTACGGACCGCAAGTTTCGAGCGAACGAACCCTAGGTACCGCACTAGACTCTCTTCATGCGCTAGCTAAAAGCCAAGACGTAACGTTTATTAGAATTCAACCTCTCGGCATTGATATCAGTGAAGAAATGGTCAAGAAGTATAATCTACGTAAAATCAACTATTCTCAACCTAGCCTCACCTGGCGCCTAGATTTAACGCAGAGTGAAAAAGACTTAGTTGCAAATATGAAGCAAAATAATCGCAACATATATCGCAACTATAAGAAAAAAGGTATGACCCACTTCCGTTCAACCGATCCGGCAGACATACCTAATCTACTCAAACTACTTCATGAAATGAAAGAGCATAATGAAATCTCCATTCACTCAGACAAATACCTTACCACTCAGATCACTACCCTGCTCACTAATGAAGCTGCTTCTCTACATTTCATTCGCTTAGATGAAGATGACTCTATCATTGCTGGAGCATTAATCTATGAGGGTGGTGATATCAATTACTATGCTCACGCAGCCTCTAGTTTTGAACACCGTAAGCTAAACCCGGCCACCGCCCTACTCGCTGAAGCAATCATGGATGCTAAGCATCAAGGCAAGTCTACTTTTGACTTCTTTGGGGTCACCGACTCAGATGATCCAAATCATCACTGGGCTGGATTTACCAAGTTCAAAAAGTCATTTGGTGGCTACCAATACTTCTTAGGTAAAACCTATGATATACCTGTGAAAAAGATTCCATACCAGACTTATATGATTGCCCGGAAAGTAAAACGCTACCTGTAAATCTTGTGATATAATAGCTATAACACAAACACACGCACATAAAACTTGAGGAGGTTATTGGGAGCGCGTCTTTTTCACGTGGAATCCCTACTTAAGTTGTGCGCTGTTTTTCACATGAAAAGATTAGGAGATGATGCATGAAGCTCGCGAAAGCTTATTCGCCGGATCAGTACGAGCCGGAAATTTACGCAATGTGGGAAACCTCAGACGCTTTTTCACCACAGGGAGATGGTGAACCTTTTAGTATAGTGATGCCTCCACCGAATGCTAACGGTGATTTACATATTGGACACGCTCTCATCGTCAATTATCAAGACATTTTAGTGCGCTATAAGCGCATGCAAGGATATAATGCAGTCTATCTACCAGGCGCCGATCATGCCGGCTTTGAAACCTGGGTAGTTTATGACCGAATTCTAGCTAAAGAAGGAAAGAATCGGTTCGATTTCTCTCGAGAGCAGCTATACAGCCAAGTGTGGAACTTCGTTGATAAGCAGCGGGGGAGTATGGAGCTTCAACTAAGGGCTCTGGGTGCAAGTGCTAGTTGGAAAGACCTAACCTTCACACTTGATCAAAAGGTAATTGAAACTGTTAACGATACATTCAAGAAAATGTGGGACGATGGCCTAATTTACAGGGGTGAGAGGATCGTTAACTACAGTACTAAATACCAAACAAGCTATTCTGATATTGAAGTAAACTACAAAGAAGAGAAGGGTACTCTTTGGAATATTGCCTACCCTCTACTAGATAAGGTAGGGGAGTTAGTAGTCGCCACAACCAGGCCAGAAACTATGCTTGGTGACGTAGCTGTGGCAGTCCATCCAGAAGATGAGCGCTACAAAGAATATATCGGTACTCGTGTCCAGCTGCCACTGACAGACCGAGAGATTCCTATTATTGCTGATGAATACGTTGATATGAACTATGGCACTGGTGTAGTCAAGATTACTCCGGCGCACGACCCGAACGACTTCGAGATCGGTCAACGTCATAACCTCCCGATGATTCAAGTTATCGATTTCGATGGCCGAATGATCAATGTACCAGCCAACTACATGGGTCTTGATGTTCTTGATGCCCGCAAGCGCGTACTAGCTGCCCTTCAAGCTCAAGAGCTGAGAAGGGGAGAGAAGGAGATCACCCATACTGTAGGATATGACTACAAGAGTGGTCTACCAATCCAACCATTACTAAAAGATCAGTGGTTCATTAAGGTGAAACCTCTAGCTGAACGAGCGATTAAGGCACTTGAAGACGGTGAGATTAAGTTCACCCCTGAAAATAAGAAAAATGTTCTAATCGACTACTTAAAGAATCTACGCGACTGGAATATTAGCCGACAGATTCCATGGGGTATCCCAATCCCAGCCTTCGTCAATGCTAATAATCCAGAAGAATGGATTTATGACGAGAGAGTTAACGAGAAGACAATCGTTATAAATAATACAACATATAACAGGGAAGAAGACACCTTTGATACCTGGTTTAGTAGTGGTCAGTGGCCGTTCGTGACGACTGACGCCCTGCAAGACGGTAGCTACTTATCACAATTCTATCCAACTAGCGTTCTAGGTACTGGATCAGACATTCTATTCCAATGGGTGGCTCGCATGATTATGCTTGGCCTATATCGAACCGACCGGGTGCCTTTCAAGCAAGTCTACCTAAATGGCCTAGTACTAGATGAAAAAGGCCAAAAGATGAGTAAGTCTAAGGGTAATGTCATCAACCCAATTGAGATAGTAGGAGAGTATGGCTCTGATGCCCTACGAATGGGTATCGTTTCTAGCCGAAGTGCTGCTCAAAACCAAGCACTATCTACTAGCAAGATTATTGCTGGGCGCAACTTCTGTAACAAGCTATGGAATGTTAGTCGATATATCTTAAATAAACTAGGGGATAGCTTTGCTGGTCCTATTACACCGCAAGCACACCACCCAGTAGATCACTGGATCGTTAAAGAGCTTCTTGAGGCACGAGATGCCATCGATAGCCACTTAGATAGCTTCCGCTTCGCTGAGGCTGGAGAAGTAGTCTACCATGCCATCTGGGACAGTGTAGCCGACTGGTACGTAGAAGCCAGTAAGACAAAGGATAATCCAGAGCTAATGGCCTGGGTACTTGAGACCTCACTACGAATTGCTCATCCATATGCGCCATTCGTGACTGAAACTATCTGGCAAACTCTACCATGGACAAGCTCACTACTTATCCGTGAACAGTGGCCACTAGATTTACAGTATGATGAAATATCCGCTGGTCAGTTCACACGTATCCAGGAGCTTGTTACTGAAGCTCGCTACGTAACCAGTGAGATGCCTGGCAACAAGAAATACACCATGCTATATCAGAACGATAGCTTAATTGAAGATAACGAAGACTTAATCGTACACCTAGCTCGCCTCGAGTCAGTTCAAAAGGTAGATCAGGCTAGGGGACTACGCCTTGCAGCCAGCAACAGGGAAGCTTGGCTGGATATCGATGAAGAGACGCTATATGAGCATCAATCTAATCTTGAGAATCGACTAGTTGAAGTCCGAAAGAAAAAAGACATCCTTGAGGGCCGCCTAAACAACAAGAACTATATCGAAAAAGCCCCCGAGCACTTAGTCGACGAGACTAAACAGGAGCTTCGCGATACTGAAGACTTAATCGAGAGATTAGTCGAAGAAATCAAAGTCTTAAGCTAATGCTAACGCGCGCCTTTCAGGTGGGGTGGGGCGCTGAGTACGCTTCTTGCGTAGGTGTTGATGGTTTTTAAGTGGACTACGCTTTTTCTTTTCACGCGGATCAGTCGCTTTAATACTCGGACCTTCAGCATGAGTATGCAAATGAACAGAAGGGCCTCTTGTAGAAGCCTCTTTATTATTAGCTCGAGCGACAACCTCTTGAGCTGCCTTATCTAAATTCATGTCATGAACAAAGATATTGATAGTTAGGGCAAGCGTAAAGAACGTCATCAACCACTGTGAGACAATTTGAATCATATTTTCCTTTTATCTTGTTTGTTTTACTAATAGAATAGTATGTTTACTACATTAGCATAAGTTTTATTATTTGTCAATAATATGTGGTTGGTATCTATTTGTGATGATAAGATCCACCCCTTAAGATTTCCTGAGCCCGATAAATCTGCTCAGTTAAGATGAGGTGAACTATGCGGTGCGGAAAGACCAGTTTAGATAGCGACCAGACAAAGTCCGCACGGCGTTGTATGGTTTCATCTACTCCATAGGCACCGCCAACAACAAAGACAACCTTACGTCCGCCCGTAGCCTGAACTCTATCTAGGCGCTCAGCTAGTTGCTCTGAGGAGATATTTTGACCAACCTCATCTAACAGGATGACGTATTTATCCGGTGTTAACTTTTCAAGTATTTTACGACTCTCATCCCTACGGGCATCCATACCCTGAAGCTTAGAGTAGGGGAGTAGTGTCCACTTAATATCATAAGGAGACCTGAGACGAGCCTCATACTCTTTAACTAGAGGTACTACCAGAGGGTCTAGTTTGCGCCCGATCGCAATAATTTCAATCATTAAATCTTAAGCTCATCAGCGAGCGCAGCCATCTCTTCTTGGCTGATCTCATAAGAGCCAGAGTCAGCCCGGTATTCAGACACGTCATTAAACGGAATAACATGGACATGAGTGTGGGGCACATCTACACCGACTACCTGCTGACCAACATAAGCTACATTAAGCTTTTCTCGAAGATGACGACCAAC